>NZ_OX579588.1:1755000-2036909 GCF_951229915.1 Candidatus Ornithobacterium hominis
TATATTAAAAACCACCAATTAATGATTAATCCATAATTCTTAATTCATAATTCTTAATAATTCAACCCCCTCTTCCTTAGTGTAGTCTCGGGCAGACTCGAACTGCCGACCTCTACATTATCAGTGTAGCGCTCTAACCAGCTGAGCTACGAGACTCTATCCATCCCTCCTTCTACGACTAGGGGCTTATTTATCTTTATATCAAAAATACAAATCATCTGATAATTTAGCAAATGAAAAAGCCAGTGCCTATTCTCTTAATTTGTTTCTTTTCGTCGTTTATTATTCTTAACTCTATAAAAGAGATGTTCCAGCCGCACCTTCCGGTACGGCTACCTTGTTACGACTTAGCCCCAGTTACTGGTTTTACCCTAGGTAGCTCCTTTGACGGTCACCAACTTCAGGTACCCCCAGCTTCCATGGCTTGACGGGCGGTGTGTACAAGGCCCGGGAACGTATTCACCGCAACATGGCTGATTTGCGATTACTAGCGATTCCAGCTTCATAGAGTCGAGTTGCAGACTCCAATCCGAACTGAGATCGGCTTTCAAGATTCGCACCTATTCACATAGTAGCTGCCCTCTGTACCGACCATTGTAGCACGTGTGTAGCCCAAGACGTAAGGGCCGTGATGACTTGACGTCGTCCCCACCTTCCTCTCAACTTGCGTTGGCAGTCTCTCTAGAGTCCCCGTCTTTAAACGCTGGCAACTAAAGATAAGGGTTGCGCTCGTTGCAGGACTTAACCTAACACCTCACGGCACGAGCTGACGACAGCCATGCAGCACCTTGCATCCTGTCCGAAGAAATACCCCTTTCAGGGTACGTCAAAATGCATTTAAGCCTTGGTAAGGTTCCTCGCGTATCATCGAATTAAACCACATGCTCCACCGCTTGTGCGGGCCCCCGTCAATTCCTTTGAGTTTCATTCTTGCGAACGTACTCCCCAGGTGGCTAACTTATCACTTTCGCTTGGTCTCCGAAGTTCTTCACCCCGAAAACGAGTTAGCATCGTTTACTGCGTGGACTACCAGGGTATCTAATCCTGTTCGCTCCCCACGCCTTCGTCCATCAGCGTCAGTTAAGTCTTTGTTACCTGCCTTCGCATTCGGTGTTCCGTGTAATATCTATGCATTTCACCGCTACACTACACATTCCAGCAACATCAAACTCACTCAAGACTAACAGTATCAATGGCAATTTCACAGTTGAGCTGTGAGATTTCACCACTGACTTATTAGCCCGCCTACGGACCCTTTAAACCCAATGAATCCGGATAACGCTCGCATCCTCCGTATTACCGCGGCTGCTGGCACGGAGTTAGCCGATGCTTATTCGTATAGTACCTTCAACATCCTATCTCGTAAGATGATTTATCCCTATACAAAAGCAGTTTACAACCCATAGGGCCGTCTTCCTGCACGCGGGATGGCTGGATCAGGCTTCCACCCATTGTCCAATATTCCTCACTGCTGCCTCCCGTAGGAGTCTGGTCCGTGTCTCAGTACCAGTGTGGGGGTTCACCCTCTCAGGCCCCCTACAGATCATCGCCTTGGTAGTCCTCTACACTACCAACTAACTAATCTGACGCATGCCTATCCTTATCCGATAAATCTTTTAAATATTTATGATGCCATAATTATTATTATGGAGTATTAATCCGAGTTTCCTCGGGCTATCCTCCCGATAAGGGCAAGTTACATACGCGTTACGCACCCGTTCGCCGGTCTCTCTAATCCGAAAATTAAATACCCCTCGGCTTGCATGTGTTAAGCCTCCCGCTAGCGTTCATCCTGAGCCAGGATCAAACTCTCCGTTGTTATTCCTTAATTATCTAATGTCTTAAATAATAACTATAACTGAAAAGCTATCCCCAAACTCATCAAATTGACACTTGGCTTCTTTTTGCTTATTTTGTCTTCTAATTTGTATCTTATTTCTATTTTTATGAACTCCTCTACCCTAAAAGGGCTGCAAATATATAAATTCTTTTTCTTTTAATCCAAAAAAAATTTATCCTTTTTTTATCAAACTTCCAAATAACTCTCTCTCTCAAAAGGACGGCAAATATAAATACTATTTTTATTCTCTTCCAAATTTTTTACCATGTTTTTTTATAACTTTTTTTAAATAAATTGTAATTGATTGATTTACAATTGAATGAACTTGATTTTTTTCTGTAAAAATATTTCAATTCTTGGTTTATCCTTTTACAGAATTAGTTTATTGTCTGCTAAATTCTCGGCATATTCTAGCTCGTGTGTGATAATAATAATTCCTTTCTGATGTTTTTCTTGCATAAATTTCAACTTCTGGAAGACTTTTGGCTTATTTTTATAATCTAAATGTGCTGTTGGTTCGTCTAAAATAATGTATGGGGTGTCTTGCAGCAAAGCTCTGATGATGAATAATTGCTGTAATTGCCCTTGGCTTAATTTTGTAATGAATTCTTTTTTTAATTCTAATAAATTAAATTGGCTTAGGGATTCTTCTATTTTACTATTTTCAATTTTTTTGTAAAGGCTTAAAAAATCTTCGGTTCGAATCTCTGGTAAAGAAAAGTTCATTGGTAAAACTGCTGCGATTTTCTGAGCCATTTGAGTTTGATTTATTTTTGCGAGAGGAATTCCATCAAGGTTAATTTCACCTCCTAAAAGGGGGGTCATCTTTAATAGAGTCTTTAACAGAGTGCTTTTCCCGCTTCCGTTTAGCCCTATGATGAAATTCATCTGGTCTCTATAAAATTGGTGGTTTAAGTGAGTTACAATCTTCTTTCTTCCATAACCCAACGTCACGTTTTTTAATTCTATCACAGCATTTTGTTTTTATTTTGATAAATAATCCAAATGAGTACAGGAGCTCCTAATAATGCGGAAATGATATTGATCGGTAAGGCTTGCCTCGGAATATTGTCTGAAATCAAGGAAAATAGACTTAGCGTAAATGCTCCTATTATAATAATGTATGTGAAGACTTTTTTGAAGTTTGCTGACTTTAAATTAATTCTTACTAAATGTGGTATGGCAATCCCGATGAAAACAATCGGGCCAACGAGTGCTGTTGCCACGCCTGTTAATAGACTCGAGCTCAATATTACAATAAATTTCACATAATGAATGTTGACACCCATTGTGTGTGCATAGTCGTGTCCTAATTGTAATTTCTGAAATTTTTCAAGGCTTAAAAAAATCAGCATTAAACCTGCCACTACACATATCAAAAAATAAATTATCTGTGTATAAGATAGTCCTGATATGGAACCAAACGACCAAATAATCAATGATTTTAGGTGATGCGTGTCAGCATAAAATTGAAGTAAGCTAATGATGGCTCCTGCTAATCCGCTTAGCATAAATCCGATTAATACTAATGCTGAAACTGATTTTATTTTATAACTGAATAGGATTATCACCAGCATTGCAAATGCAGCTCCACTCAAGGCTGAAAAAATTAATAACGCAGGCTGATTGATGTCTATTTGACTGAATAATCCAAAAAAAACAATAACAATGGCTACGCCTAAACCCGAAAAGGAGGTGACTCCCAAAACGGATGGGCCGGCTAATGGATTTCTAAAGTATTCTTGCAATACCCAGCCGCTTGCTGATAAGGAAATTCCTGTGAGGACTGCCGCTAATCCTTTGGGTAAACGATAATTAATGATTAAATCTCGCATTAATTCTTTATCAGAATTTTCTAAGCCTTTAAAAATATTTACAGTTCCTTTCCCTACTACTAAATTCAGCAGAAAGATGGAGAGCAAAGCTAGTAACCAAAACCAAAATACTTTGTCTGAATACCATTTCCAGTGCATAATAATCTGAAGTTTGTTAATAAATTAATTTAATTTTGATAATGGCTGCTATTTATATTTTTACTTTTGCAAAGTAAAGACTTTTAATCGATGGGAAAAATAATTGCTATAGCAAATCAAAAAGGCGGGGTAGGGAAAACGACTACTTCCATTAATTTAGCTGCTTCGATTGGCATTTTAGAAAAGAAAACATTACTGATTGATGCTGACCCGCAAGCGAATGCTTCTTCGGGTTTGGGGATTGACATCGACAATTTAGAAATCGGCACTTATGAGGTTCTAGAGCATGAATCCCCGGCAAAAAAAGCTATTTTACCAACGAATTCGCCCAACCTAGACATTATTGCTGCTCATGTGGATTTAGTCGCTGCTGAAATTGAATTGGTTGACTCAGAACAGCGTGAGTATATGCTCAAAACTGCTTTGCAAGAAATCAAGGAGGAATATGATTATATTTTTATCGACTGCGCTCCTTCTTTAGGTTTGATTACGCTTAACGCTTTGACGGCTGCTGATTCTGTGATTATTCCTATTCAATGTGAATATTTTGCGTTGGAAGGTTTAGGAAAACTACTTAATACGATAAAGAGCATCCAGCAACTTCATAATCCTAATTTAGACATTGAGGGTTTATTATTAACGATGTTTGATGCACGCTTAAGGCTGTCTAACCAAGTGGTGGAAGAAGTTCGGAGTCATTTCCCCCAAATGGTTTTTGACACAATTATTCAACGAAATGTGCGTGTGAGTGAAGCTCCTAGCTACGGCGAATCAATCATCAAATATGATGCTGCTAGCCGCGGTGCTGAAAACTACTTGGCTTTGGCTCAAGAGTTTCTAAAGAAAAATAATCAATAGATGTTTTATTTTTTTCACTAATATTGAATTAAACAAAGAGAAATGAAAAAAAAGGCGATGGGAAGAGGCTTATCAGCATTGCTAAGCGAATCAACGGAGAAAATAAATTCTGTGAAAGATGAGGGTGCTGCAGATTTGATCAAGCAAATTGTAGAAATTCCTATTGAAAATATTAAACCAAACCCAAACCAACCACGGACGCATTTTGATAAAGAAGCTTTGGTAGAGCTAGCTCAATCCATTAGTCAACTGGGTGTTATTCAACCCATTACCGTTAGGAAAAATCAGCATAGCTACGAGATTATCTCTGGGGAGCGCCGTTATCGTGCCTCCAAACTTGCGAATTTAGAAACTATTCCTGCATTTGTGCGCTTGGCCAATGACCAGGAAATACTTGAAATGGCTTTGGTAGAAAACATTCAGCGAGAAGATTTAGACGCCATAGAGGTTGCCTTGACTTACCAGCGCCTGATTGATGAAATTAATTTAACTCAAGAAGCCCTGAGCGAACGTGTCGGGAAAAACAGAAGTACGGTGACCAATTATTTAAGGCTTTTAAAACTAGACCCTATTATTCAGACAGGAATCAGAGACGGGATGATAAGCATGGGGCATGGCAGAGCACTGATGGGCATAACTGATTTAGATGAGCAAATGGAGGTCTATGAAAAAATAATTGCACAAAGTCTATCGGTAAGGCAAACCGAAAACCTCATCAAAAACCTTAATACTCCTCGAAAGGAAGTTGCTTCTCTACCCAATCAATTTAAATCTGCCAAACATTATTTTGAAAAACATTTTGAAACCAAAGTGGAAATCAAAAGGAATAAGAAAGGGAAAGGGAAAATTGTTATCAATTTTGAATCTGATGAAGATTTTTTAAGGCTTAAAAATTTATTGGAATGAAGTCTCTCTTCCTCATCGTTGTATTTTTTCTAAGCCTTTCCATTTTTGGGCAAAAAATACCCAAAATTGATTCTGTGCAAGTTTCGGGGCAATTGTTTTTGGACCCGAATGAAGATGAAATCATTTTCAAAAACCCAATGAGAGCAGGTTTGTATTCAGCTATTTTGCCTGGTTTGGGGCAAACTTACAACGGCAAATACTGGAAAGTGCCTCTCGCTTGGGGACTTGTGGGCTCAGGGGTAGGATTTACGGTTTACCTAAACAATCGTTATCATAAATATCGTGATGCTTATTTGGCTGAACTCAATGGTGAGCCGCATCGATTCTCGGGAATTTACGATGTTAATGTGCTGGCAAAAGCTCAAGATAAAGCTAAACGTGATAGAGATTATGCCATAGCACTCAGCATCTTAGCTTATATCGTCAATATTGTAGACGCGACAGTGGACGCGCATCTAGACCAAGTGAGGAAAGATAAAGAGTTGAATGTTCAACCCACGGCTTTTTTTGATCCCGTGACAGAAAAAATAAATTTTGGCTTAAATTTAAATTTTAAATTATGAAAATAGCATTGGTTGGCTACGGAAAAATGGGTAAAACCATCGAAAAAATCGCTACGGAACGGGGGCATGATGTGGTTTTAAAATTGAACGAAACACCAAAACATTACCAACTCACCGATAATGGGGTGGATGCTGCCATTGAGTTTACAAACCCAGAAGTTGCTTACCAAAATATAGTTCAGCTATTGCAGAGTAATGTGCCCGTGGTGAGCGGCACAACTGGGTGGGACAAAGATTTGAAAAAAGTCTATGAACTTGTAGAGAAATACAATGGTAGCTTCATTCATGCAACCAATTTTAGCTTGGGTGTAAATTTATTTTTTGAAATAATAAAAAAATGCATGCTAATCATGAATGATTACCCTGCGTATGACTTATCTTTGGAAGAAGTCCATCACACCGAAAAAAAAGATTCCCCGAGCGGAACGGCAATTAGCATGGCTGAAAATTTAATGGAAATTTCTGATTATAAAACTTGGTATTTAACCAGCGAAGAAAAAGTTAAAGAAAACTCTATCCCTATAACAGCGATGCGCAAAGCAGAGGTGAAGGGCACACACATTTTACAATTTAAATCCCCGATTGATTCCATCGAACTCAAGCACGAAGCTTACTCTCGAGATGGATTTGCTTTGGGAGCTGTGATGGCTGCGGAATATATTTTTGAGAAAAATGGTATCTTTACCATGAAAGACGTATTAAATTTAAAATAAATATTTTATGTGGATTTACACATGGGAAGCTTGGGCGATTTTTTTTCTCGCCGTACAAATCATTCATTTTGCAGGAACTTGGTGGCTATACAAAGCAGCAGGGCGTAAAACGTGGGAGGCTGCTGTGCCAGTTTATAATGCCTACGTTCTATTAAAGATTATCCAAAGACCCACTTGGTGGATTGTCTTTCTTTTCTTACCGATCCTTTCACCCATTATGATTATGATTCTATGGGTAGACTTCATCCGTTGCTACGGCAAAAGAGGTTGGGGGGAAGCCATTTTGGTCATTGCCACTCTAGGCTTTTATATTTATTATTTGAATTATGTAGAAAAACCAGCCTATACTGGCCCCGAAGACCGCAAAGAGACACTCCTAAGCGCAATCCTCTTTGCAGTGGTTTTGGCTACGACTATCCACACATATTTTGTTCAGCCGATGATTATCCCTACTGGCTCGATGGAAAACACATTGCGAATCGGTGATGCACTTTTTGTGAGTAAAAACATCTATGGCACACGAATCCCCAATACCCCTGTGGCAGTTCCATTTGCAGATTTGTTTAACCGAAGTTTATTTATAGAAAAACTGCAATTGCCCTACGCTCGAATCCCAGGGTGGAAAAAAGTAGAGAAAAATGACATTGTGGTTTTCAATTATCCAGCTGATTCTGTTTATAATCCTACTGACCGAAAAGATAACTACGTGAAACGTTGTGTGGCAACACCTGGCGATGTGATTGAAATTAGAAACGCTGAACTTTTTATCAATCACGAGAAATTTATTCCCAAAAAAGATGCGAAAATTCAGTATAAATATATCATCGAAAGCAAAACGCAACTGAGTCCTAAATATTTGGAAGAAGAGTTTTCTTTAGTCAGCACCGATTATGCTTTTGGAGCGAATGAAAATGGCTTTATTTACGAATTCCATGGTTTATCTGATGAAATTTTTCAAGCTTTAAAAAATAATTCCAATATCATCTCTGCAAATAAACTCATCACTCCTAAAGATCAAACTGACCGCAATATCTTCCCCAAAGATGCACCTTATAATCAAGATTGGTACGGGCCGCTAACCGTGCCCAAAAAGGGAATGCAAATCAAGCTTGATATTCAAAACTTAGCAGATTACATCGATATTATAGAGACTTATGAAAATCATGATTTAGAAGTAAGCGACGGGCAGCTTTTAATGGACGGGCAGCCGATAGAAAATTATACGTTTCAGCAAGATTACTATTTCATGATGGGAGACAATCGCCACAATTCTTTGGACAGTCGGTTCTGGGGTTTTGTGCCAGAAACGCACATCGTAGGGCAGCCGTTTTTCTTATGGGCAAATTTAAATCAATTAATGGGGTTTGAGCCTAAAAGTGGCTTCCACTGGGAGCGTTGGTTCACCGTTCCCAATAATGGTAACCCCAACAAAACAAGCTATCTATGGATTGGTGCGATTTTATTGGCTATTTTTTTGGGTTGGGATTTTTTCTTCAAAAAAAAGAAAGATAAATAATGGAGCTGCCTGTTTTCCCTTTGTTTTATTTCCCACCGATTGATTTTTTTTTAAGCCTTAAAAAATTTAAAGAATTTGCCATCGAGAGTGAGGAAAATTACACCAAACAAACCTACCGAAATCGGTGTTGCATTTTGGGCCCTAATGGGAAACAATCTTTGAGTATTCCAATTAAAAAAGGTTTAGAAAAAAAAATAAGCCTTGTAGAAATTCACTATGAAAATAAATGGGTGGCAGAGCACATCAAATCTATTGAAACGGCTTATCGCAATGCTCCTTTTTTTCTCTATTATTGGGATTCTTATAGGAATATTTTAAAAGAAAAACCAAGTCAGCTTTTTGATTTAAACCAAAAAATTTTATTACAAATTTTGAGAGACTTGAAACTAAATTGCTCTTTTTCTTTTACAAAATCTTACCAAAATGAAGCTCGGCACGATTTTAGACATGATTTTAGCGCTAAAGTAAAATCTGAAAGAAAAATTCCTGCTTATCAGCAAGTTTTTCAAGATAAGTTTAATTTCGTATCAGATTTATCCATTTTAGATTTGGTTTTTAATTTAGGTCCAGAAGCGGGCATTTACATCAAAAACAATTAAATTTTTAAATAATATGAGAAAAATATTATTCACACTCTCGTTTGCTGCTAGCTTAGTCTATGGGCAGATACAAGAAGTACCTCAGCCTTCGCAAGAGGAATTAGAGCTTAGAGCTTGGTACCACAAGAATTTCGCCAAGGAAAATGTGTATGGCGTGGCGACAGAAGATGCATACGCTTATGCTAAAGAAAAGGGACTGAAGATAAATCCTGTCGTAGTCGGAGTGATTGACAGCGGGATACAAGGTGACCACGAGGATTTGGCGGGGAATATGTGGGTGAACGTTAATGAAATCCCAAATAACGGTATTGACGATGATAATAATGGTTATATAGATGATGTCCACGGATGGAATTTCATTGGAGGTGCTGATGGTAGAAATGTGAATCAAGATAACTTGGAGTTGACTCGTTTGGTGCGTGAAGGGAATGCTCTTTTTGCGAGCAAAGATAATTTCACCAATGAGACTAATCAGAAAAAATTCCCTGAGAAATATGCTACTTACCTTAAAGCTAAAGCAGAGCTAGATGAGAACTATACTCAAGCGAAAATGGCTTATGAGGGCATCAGCATACAAGCTGAGCAAGCAGGTTTGGGGTATTCAAAATTTGGAGAGGAATATGGGATGGATAAAGAGATTTCTGTAAAAGGAATCAAATCTTTCAAACCAAAGTCAGATGAAGCTAAATTTATTGCTGGCAGATTTGAATCTACCATCAATACATACGAGGCTCCTGAAGTTTTTGGGAAAACGCCACGTGAAATTTTAGAGGAATTCAACGAAGGGGTAAATGAAGCCATTTCTTACTACGAATCTCAAGTGAAATATCACTACAATCTTGATTTTGACCCTAGAGATATTGTAGGTGATGACTATGAAAATCTCGACGAAAGAATCTATGGAAATAATGATATTCAAGGTCCTGATGCTTTGCATGGTACACATGTTGCAGGAATCATCGGTGCCGTAAGAAACAATAATATTGGGATGAATGGTATCGCTACCAATGCAAAATTAATGAGCATCCGAGCCGTCCCTGATGGTGATGAAAGAGATAAGGATATTGCCAATGCGATTCGCTACGCCGTAGACAACGGAGCCAAAATCATCAATATGAGCTTCGGTAAAGCTTATTCTCCACATCCTGAGAAAGTGTGGGAAGCAATGAGGTACGCAAGTGATAATAATGTATTGTTAGTTCACGCGGCTGGGAATGACAATCAAAATATTGATGAAATCATCAACTATCCAATCAATTATTATAGTGATGGGAAAGTAGTTGCCCCTACTTGGATTACCGTAGGTGCTAGCACACGCTATAATGATGACATTCGTGCTTCCTTCTCCAACTTCGGAAAAAAACAAGTAGATATTTTTGCTCCTGGGTTAGAAATTTACTCTACTATTCCACAAAATGATTATAAATTCTTGCAAGGCACAAGTATGGCGGCTCCAGTAGTGAGCGGGGTTGCTGCCTTGGTTTGGGGTTACTTCCCAGAATTAACAGCTCAGGAGCTGAGAGAAGTTTTAATAAAGAGTGGAAATTTAAGCAATGAGTTATTAGACCTAAGTACCAATGGTGTGATTGTCGATGCTAAAAAAGCATTGCAAATTGCTGAAATGCTATTAGCTGATAAAAAATAATTTTTAAAGCCTTAGATATTTTTTGATTTATTCCAAAAAATTTAATTGGTATTTAAAAAGTCGTGTTAATTACACGACTTTTTTTGTACCTTTAGATTTTATGATGTGGTCTGATTTAAATTTACAAACGCTTCAGTCAAAATTAAATTTCCAAAAGATTCCTGGGTGGAAAGCGCAACAAGTTATGGCTCCTCCTTACCGTCAGAATTTAGTAGATGAAGCCCGCTTTAACACGCAAAAATCAAAAATTGCAGCGGTTTTAATTATTCTCTGTGAAATAAATGATGAGATTTATTTCCCTGTAATTCATAGGAATACATACCCTGGCATACACAGCAATCAAGTAGGTTTCCCTGGTGGGAAAGTAGAGAAATCTGATGAAAACTTAGAACAAACCGCCATCCGAGAAAGTTTTGAAGAGATTGGAGCTAAGCCAGAGGCTATAGAAATCTGGGGAGAACTCACGGAACTATTCATCCCGCCTAGCAATTTCATCGTTCACCCATTTGTAGGCAGCTACAAATTGAACCCTAATTTTATCCCGTGTGACAAGGAAGTCAAAGATATTATTTTCCTTTCGCTGAAAGAATTTATTTTAAATCCTCCTCTTCAAAATTATACTGTTAACGTGAAAGGTAAAGCCCATAAAGTTCCTGGATTTAACTTAAATCAAAATTTAAATGTGTGGGGAGCTACAGCGATGATGCTGAATGAATTTTTAGAATTTATTAGAAATTCTTTAAATTTGAACGCTGAAATTGTATAAATTTTGAAGAAAAAAACCATTTTTTATGATGCCTTCGGGCGCTGGTATATTATTAAGCGTTTAGTCGTTTTTGTACTAGGTGTTGTTTCTTATCGCAGATACAATGGCTTTAACAAACTAAGAATTTCAGGCACTGAACATTTGACTGATTTGCCTGATAATAATGTCTTATTTGTTTCCAATCATCAGACTTATTTTGCTGATGTTTCTGCAATGTATCATGTTTTTTTCAGTGCTAAAAATGGCTTTGAAAATTCCATTCGCAACCCGATATATTTAATCAATCCGCGCATCGACCTCTATTATGTTGCTGCTGAAGAAACGATGAATAAAGGACTCTTGGCTAAAATTTTCCAATTTGCAGGAGCCATTACCGTCAAAAGAACTTGGCGCTCAGCAGGTAAAGATGTTCAACGGAAAGTCGACTTGAGTGAAATAGACAATATTGAACGCGCTTTGCAACACGGCTGGGTCATTACCTTCCCACAAGGTACAACCAAGGCTTTTGCTCCTGGGCGACGTGGTACTGCTCACATCATCAAGAAAAATAAACCCATCGTAATTCCTGTAGTGATTGATGGTTTCCGCCGAGCTTTTGATAAGAAAGGCTTACTCATCAAAAAACGTGGTGTTGAACCTACAATGAAATTCAAAGCTCCGCTCCATATTGATTATGAAAACGATTCCACGCAACACATTATAGAGCAAATCATGGACGCCATCGAGCAAAGTCCTCAATTCAATAAAGTAAAACCAATTGAAAATAATTTAAACACTGAGCCAAATACTTTTTATTAATTTTTCACTTATTTTTTTAAGGCTTAATTTTTTTGATGTTTAAGTTTTATAATCAAGCTTTTAATCTTTTATAATTTCTCTGCCAATGATTAATTTTTGAATTTCAGTAGTGCCTTCGCCAATGGTACAAAGTTTTGAATCTCTATAAAATTTCTCTACTGGGAAATCTTTGGTATAGCCATACCCGCCAAAAATTTGTACAGCATCAGTTGAAATTTCCACACAAGCTTCAGAAGCGTAATACTTAGCCATAGCACCTTCCATCGTCATTCTTTCATCATTTTCTTTTAAGCGGCAAGCTTCATCTATCAGCAGCTCAGAGGCTTTAATTTTAGTTGCCATCTCAGCTAATTTAAAATTAATCGCTTGGAATTCGCAAATCGATTTCCCAAACTGTTTTCTTTCTTTACTGTATTTCAACGCGGCTTGGTAAGCTCCTTTTGAAATCCCAAGAGACAATGCTGCAATAGAAATTCTCCCCCCATCTAAAATTGACAAAGCTTGCTTGAAGCCCTCACCCACTTCACCCAAGCGGTGTGAATCTGGCACACGTACATTGTTCATGATGAGTTCAGCAGTTTCAGACGCACGCATACCCAGTTTATTCTCTTTTTTTCCTGACGTAAAACCTGGCATTCCTTTTTCTAAAACAAAAACCGTCGAATTACGAGAAGCCCCTACTTCCCCCGTTCTTGTCATCACCACGGCTAAGTCACCAGAAATCGCATGTGTGATAAAATTTTTTGCCCCGTTGATTACCCATTCGTCACCATCTCTCACTGCAGTAGTCCCCATTCCGCCAGCATCAGAACCCGTATTGTGTTCAGTCAATCCCCAAGCTCCAATCACTTTCCCCGTCGCAAGACTCGGCACCCATTTTTCTTTTTGCTCTTGATTCCCAAAACACAAAATATGATTGGTGCAAAGCGAATTATGCGCAGCTATTGACAAACCAATAGACGGGTCTACTTGTGAAATTTCATCAACAATATTTACATAATCAAAATAAGAAAGACCGGCTCCGCCCAATTCCTCTGGAACTAAAATCCCCATGAACCCCATTTCCCCTAATTGATGAAATAACGCTACCGGAAAACTTTGATTCTCATCCCAATCCATCACGTGAGGCGCAATTTCTCTCTGGGCAAATTCTCTAGCAGCTTGTATGATTATTTCATTTTCAGGATTTCTCATCGTTTGTTTTTTTTCAACTTTAAAAGTATCAATTTTTTTTAAGCCTTAAAAAATTTTTCAAAAAATAAGCGCTTTATTTTTTAGTTTTTCTAAAACATCTTCATTGAGATACGGACAATTTTCTAAGGCTTTAAAATTTTCAAATCCACCGATGAAATCTCTGTATTTTACAATATTTTTAGCCTCCTCTGCCGTAGCGCCGCATTTTTTCCAATCCAATTCATTCATTGAATTCACGTGAAAATCGCTGCTTTTGGGTGAAATATTTTCTGATTTAATTCCCTTCTCAGAATTTTTCTGAGGTAAGCGAATAAATGCTTTTAATTCATTAAACTTTGCTTCACTGATGACAAAACAATTTTTTATTTCATTTAAATTTTTAAATTCTCCTTTCAGGTAATTTTCTTTGTAATTCAAGATTACTTTAGCTTGTTTTTCACTAAAACCCAAATCCTCCCATTCCTTTAAACTTAACTGATTGGGGTCAAAGATTTTTAATTTTTTCTTTGACTTAGCAAGATTTTTTTCAGCCTCAAAAAATTCTTTTGAGTTTGAATTAATTTGATTTTTCGGAATATTTTTCAACCGAATATACATTTTCATTTCCTCAAATTTTTCTTGACTGATAACAAAACATTCTTGAATTTGTGCTAAGTTCTCAAAATTCCCTCCCAGAGAATTTCTATATTTGATGATGACTTCACTTTGCTTGGAACTAAAACCAATTTTTTGCCAGTCTTGAGCTGAAAACTCATTAGGATTAAATGTAAAATATTTAACTTCTCCCTTCGATTTCGTGGTTAGATGAGTTGATTCCTCTTTAATTTTCAGCCATTCCAGTTCTTCAGGCATCAATTCTGAGGGGGCATCATTTTTTTTAAGGCTTAGAAAATAAAAACCCAATTCAATGATGAGGATTAGAATAATTAAAATAAAAAAACCACTCCGCTGAGCTTTTCCCATCTCGAAATAGCGCAAAAATTTTCTCATTTTTATACTATTTGTAAGATTTTTCCCCACCAAAAATATTTAAATTTATCGCCGCAGGGATTGATTTCTTCTTCAATTCTAAAATCATTTAAAGTCTCTTCTAAAAAAATGTTTGCTAGCCCGATTAATCTAATCTGGAAAAATAGAATGGAAATAAATAACGAAGCATTTTTCATGAATTTTTTATAAGCCTTTTTTTATAGTATAAATCAATTAAATTATTTGAAATATTTTCAAAAAACAGAATCAAAAAAACTTTATTTTATTAAATTAATTTATTTTAAATAAAAATAAATCACAAGTCAAACACTGATTTTCGCTTAATAAATAAGCTGTCTTTTAACCAAAAGAAAAACGCCGTGATTAAATAAATAAGAAATGTGACTCCCAATGTTGCAAAAGAGAGGTAGATGAAAAGCAAACGTAATTTGCTCGCTCTCAGCCCCAATTTATCTGAAATTCTTGAGATAACTTCAAACCCGTGTGCTTCGGCTGTATTTCTAATATTATTTAGCATGATTTCTCAAAATATGATTTCCGATTTTACAATTTAAGCATTTTTTCTTTTGACAATAATTTTTTTCTAAAAATAATAATCCTTGTGTATCCAAAGCAGATGAGATGGGAATTTCTAAAGCCTTAAATTCCTTAATTATTTGATTGTATTCTGGTGGCAATTTCTCCAGCTGATTTAGCAAAGGTTCTGGGTTTTTATCAATAGATTTTAAATACAAAAAATGAACTGGGAAGAAAGCATTGATAAGCAGTAGTTCAATAAACGAGCGTGAGAGTTTCTTGGGTTGATTTTTCAGGGATGGTTTCCCGAGCGTAAAATGGGTGTTCCAAAAATCAGAAGCTTGAATTTCACTACACTCTTCTATGAATTCTTCATAAAAATTATTTTTTTTAAGGCTTAAAAAAATTTGTGGGAAAAGGTCTGAAAAAGCTGCCCACTGCGCCATACGAACACTCGGGAAATTGGGTGGTCTCAAACGAAAAAACTTAAATATTTCTTTGTTAAGCGGCGTTAAATTCCATTTGTACTGAAGGAATTCATATTCTTTTTTCAAAGCTTCAGTGTATTGATTTTCAAATTCTTGAAGAAATCCTGCTTGTCCAAAAATTAAGGCTTCTTTCTGAAACAAATTCAAGCCATTCAACTGATTATTTTTGAAGCTCCTAGCCAATTGCAAAAAAGCTTCACCATTAATTTTCAAACCAAAAACATAAGCAATTTGTTCGAAGAGAAGTTGCTCCCAGTCACCGGCCAATTGGTCAAGTCTTTGCTGCAAAATTTGCTCTTTTCCCATCCATTTCTCGAGCAACATATTGATTTTCGTTGTTTCGAGAACTTCCGCTTCTACTGAAGGCAATGAGCTTTCGCAGGGAATAAAATCAAAAGGTCGATTTAAATTTTTATAACTTAGGATTAATTCTTTCGAAACGTAATTTCCTAATTCTAAAGTTGAAAAATCGCCCACTTTTTGGGCTGAATTATCTTGAAAAACTACATGTAAAATAATTTTCTGATATGCGGGGTCTTCCTCGTGCCGATGCAAAAACCAGTCGGTTGTGCGAAGATGAATTTCAACATTTCCCGCCCACAAAACTCCACCGATGCGAAGCCGAGCGTTCAAGAAATCAGGTCCAGCATTGGGATTCAGCACCCCTGGTGATAGCACTTCTATTTCTTCGCCTTGGGTGGTTTTTAATTTTATAGAAGAACCCCACCGCTTGAATTGCCAGATGTTGTATAGGAATTCTTCTTTTATTTCCATTTTACACCAATTCTTCTCCTTTCAGTTTCTCTGCGTTTTCAGCTAATTTCAGTGCATTTATCATTTCTTGAATATCACCATTCATGTAATTATCTAAATTAAAAATGGATTTATTGATGCGATGGTCTGTCACTCGCCCTTGCGGATAGTTATACGTTCTGATTTTTGCTGAGCGGTCTCCGCTTGAAACTAAAGAGCGTCGCTGTTCTGTCCTTTCATTTTGAATTTTTTCAAATTCGATTTCATATAACTTAGTTCGTAATAATTGTAAAGCTTTTTCACGGTTTGCGTGCTGAGATCGTGACTCTTGGCATTGGATCGTAATGCCCGATGGCTTGTGAGTCAGTTGTACTTTTGTTTCAACTTTGTTTACATTCTGCCCTCCTGCCCCACTTGAACGAGCTGTTTGATATTCCAAATCGGCCGGATTGATTTCAATGTCTACCTCTTCTGCTTCGGGTAATACGGCTACGGTAATCGCCGAGGTATGTACTCTCCCTTGAGATTCTGTCTCGGGGACACGCTGCACGCGGTGCACGCCAGATTCAAATTTCATTGTCCCAAAAACCGCATCTCCGCTCACTTCCATTACTAGTTCCTTGTAACCTTTTATTCCACCTTCTGTTGCATTCAATATTTCAAAATTCCAATTTCGAGTTTTGAAATACATCGAATACATTCTAAAAATATCTTCTACAAAAATTGCTGCTTCGTCGCCTCCCGTCCCTGCTCTCAATTCTACAATCACATTTTTTTCATCCTCTGGGTCTTTGGGTATCAGCATCCACTTGATTTTTTCTTCCATTTCAGGCAATTGCTGCAAAACCTCATCTTTCTCCATCTTGGCTAGTTCCACCATTCCTTTATCATCGGAACTGGTTATAATTTCATTGGCTTCATCTAGCAAATTCAGTTGTGATTCGTATTCCTTTTTCGTTTTTATAATATCGGTGAGGTCAGAATATTCTTTGTTGAGTTTTGCATAGCGTTGATGGTCGTTTATAACATCTGGCTGAATAATCAAATCTGCAATTTCATCAAATCGCTGCTGAATTCCTTGTAGTTTTTCTAGTAATGTGGACATATAAGTGCTTGAAATCTAGTTTTTGAAGATAGCAAATTTACAAAAATCTATCTTTTTTTTTCTAAGGCTTAAAAAATTTTCTGAGTTTTATTTTCTTTATATTTATTTGATAAACATCATTTCACGGTATTTGGGTAGCGGCCACATTTCATCGTCCACAAGCATTTCTAGTGCATCTACGTGATGTCTCAACTGATTTAGGTAAGGGATTACATCTTTACAAAAAACATTGGCTTTTTCTTGCGCTTCGGTAATTTGTTCTGCTTTTCTTCTGGTTTCTAGCAATTCTTTTACCAAACGAGTAATTTCAAAATTATGTTCTGATATTTCTTTGATCAATTGAATTTGTTGCTCTGCTTTATCTCTGTAATCTTCACCGAAAATTTCTTTTAATCCTTTTACGTTTTCTATCAATTCATTCTGATATCGAATTCCTGTGGGAATGATATGATTTCTTGATAAATCTGCCAAAACTTTTGCTTCGATACTGATATTGGCACTGTATTTCTCTAGTTTTATCTCGTTGCGTGCATAGATTTCTCTCTCTGACAATACAGCGCTACTTTGAAATAAATTAATGTGTTTTGTCGTCGTTTCTGTGGCTAAAGCTTCTGGGCTTGTGATTAAATTAGCTAAACCTCTTTTCTCTGCTTCTTCTACCCATTCTTGCGAGTAACCATCGCCTTCAAACAAAATCGGGCGCACTTCTTTGATGTAATCTCTCAATACATTGAATATCGCTTCATCTTTCTTCAAGCCTTTCTCTATCAATTCATCCACAGCTACTTTAAATTTCCTTAGCTGAAAAGCCATAATGGTATTCATCACCGTCATGATTTCTGCACAATTGGCAGAGGAACCGACTGCTCTCACCTCAAATTTATTACCTGTGAAAGCGAAAGGAGAAGTTCGGTTTCTATCGGTATTATCTAAAAGGATTTCAGGAATTTTACCTACGACATTTAATTTTAGTTCTGTTTTTTCATCTGGGCTCAATTTCCCTTCAGTTACTTTTTCTAATTCATTAAAAACTTCAGTCAATTGCGAACCAATAAAAATGGAAATGATGGCTGGCGGAGCTTCATTGGCGCCTAAACGATGGTCGTTAGACGCTGATGCGACGCACGAACGAATCAACTCTGGGAACTCATGAACTGCTTTGATGGTATTGATAAAAAAAGTTAAAAACTGTAAATTCCTCTTCGGGTTTTTCCCTGGACTTAGCAAATTATCGCCTGCGTCGGTAGAGAGTGACCAGTTATTGTGTTTACCTGAGCCGTTCACTCCAGCATAAGGTTTCTCATGTAGCAATACTTTGTAATTATGCTTTCTCGCTATGCGCCCCATAATGTCCATCAATAGGGAATTATGATCTACCGCCAAATTAGCTTCTTCAAACATTGGTGCTAGCTCAAATTGGTTGGGGGCAACTTCATTGTGCCGTGTCGTCACTGGGATTCCCAATTTCATACACTCCACCTCAAGTTCCATCATGAAATTTAAAGCTCTGCTAGGAATACTCCCAAAATAATGATCATCTAATTGCTGCCCTTTTGCTGGTGAATGCCCCACTAATGTTCTGCCCGTGAGTGTAATATCTGGCCTTGCATTGGCTAAGCCTAAATCCAAAAGAAAGTATTCTTGTTCCCAACCCAGCGTGGAATAAACTTTCGTAGTTTTTCGATCAAAATAAGCACGCATCACCTCGGTTGCTGCTGCGTCTACACTTTGTAAAGCTCTGAGCAGAGGTGTTTTGTAGTCTAAAGTTTCACCCGTATAGGAAATAAAAACTGATGGAATACAAAGTGTAGTCCCTATCACAAAAGCGGGCGAAGTAGGGTCCCAAGCCGTATAACCTCTTGCCTCGAAGGTGTTTCTGATGCCCCCATTGGGGAAACTTGATGCGTCTGGCTCTTGCTGAATCAGCATTCCGCCGTTAAACCGCTCAATAGCTCGCCCATCTTCTAAAGGGCTAAAAAAGCTGTCGTGCTTCTCTGCTGTTGCTCCCGTGAGTGGCTGAAACCAGTGCGTGTAGTGTGTAACTCCTTTAGAAAGAGACCATTCTTTCATCGCAAGAGCAATTTGGTCGGCAATGTCTCTGTTAATTTGTTCTCCTGAATCAATCGCAGTAGAGATAATCTTGAAGACATCTTTGCTCAGATATTGACGCATCGTGTCTATATTTAAAACATTCTCACAAAAATATTCTGATAATTTTTTTTCTACTTTAAAGGTTTTTAAATCAAACACATTTAAATTTTCAATGGCTTTGAATCTTAAGGTAGACATCTTATTAAATTTTCAGCAAATTTAACAATGTTTTTTTCTAAACCCCTATTTTTTAGAGTTTAAATTTTATTTTCAAATAAATTTATTCAAAACACCCCTAATTAAAACATGAGAGAACACAATTTTTTAATATTTTTTTTCTAAGCCTTAAATTTTTTTTTAGTCTTAATACTAAATAAAAAAAGCAGCCATTAAAAAAATAGCTGCTCTCTACACTCATATATATAAATAAATGCGTGCGATTACCGAATTCGATCTACCGATTTTACAAGCTTTTCATCTTTCTTTATGCTTCTATTGGCTAAAAATAATAGCAAAATAGTAACGAAAGGTAGAAATACGCCAACACCCTTCTCCGAAGCAAAGCCTTCTCCAGGTAAGTTGAATAGACGATAAATCAATAATCCCACCAACACTACGTTGATCAAAATATTAATGGAATTGTAAATGATTTGTCTTCTTCTGTTTCGAAACAAAAAAATTACGATAAAAGACAATATGCCTGAACTTAAAAACAGAGCCCAAATAATTTCATAGTCATTGGCCTGCATCCACTCTACGCCGATTCTCCACAAATCAAAAAAATGGGACAACACAAGGGAAACAATCCCCGCAAGGAATAAAAAAACGGATTGAACTCTTTGTATCATATTTTTTAATTCAATGCAAATTTAAACATTTTTTTCTTCTTAGAAATAAAAAAATATTTTGTATCATTGCACTAGAGTTCACTTCAAGGCTCAAGTAAATTCTATACTACATTGAATTTAAAGAATTACTTTTTTATAAATCAAAATCAATTATCAATTTCATGTTTGATATTAATGAACTAAGAAGCAAAAAGGTAGCGGATTTGCACGCTATTGCCAAAGAGATGGGTTTAAGAGGCTTTCAACCCTTAAAGAAAAAAGATCTAATTTTCTTAATTTTAGATTACCAAGCTGCCAACCCTGAATCTGTGAAGATTTTTAAAGGTCAAGCCCCAAAAGAAGGCTCTAGTAGCAATCGGAAAAATTCTGAACAGAAAAACAAGCAGCAAAAACCGCAAGAAAAAAAGTCTAGCTCGCAGGAAGAGGAGACTGAGAAGACTGAGAAGACTGATAGAAGTGAAATAACACAAAATCAAGAGCCTCCACAAAATAAAAAAGAGGTTTCGCTACAAAAAAAAGTGAATCAGTATTCTAAAAATTCAGACCAAAATAGAAATCAACAGCGAAATCCCTCTAAGAATCAACAAGGGCACCGACAAAATAATAATGCCAAATCAAATGATTCTCAATCAAATAAAAATCATCAGAATCATAACAGCCATCATCAAAATCCTAAAAACCCTAAAAATCAAAAGCCTAAAAATAAATACCTCGACCCAAATTATGAGTTTGACGGGATTATTTCTGCCGAGGGAGTTTTGGAAATTTTAAATGAAGGTTATGGTTTTTTACGTTCTTCTGATTTCAATTATTTACCCTCTCCTGATGATGTATACGTTTCTCAATCACAAATCCGCTTGTTTGGTTTAAAAACAGGCGACACCATCACTGGCGAAGTTCGTCCACCTAAGGAAGGTGAAAAATACTTCCCGCTTCTCAAAATTACAGAGATCAATGGTAGGGAGCCAGGATTTGTAAGAGATCGAGTGGCTTTCGAGCATTTGGTTCCACTTTTCCCTCAAGAGAGATTTCATATCGCTAATAAGGAAAGTACTATTTCTACGCGCATTGTAGATTTGTTTTCACCTATCGGAAAAGGGCAGCGTGGAATGATTGTAGCACAGCCCAAAACAGGTAAAACCATGCTGATGAAAGACATTGCTAATGCGATTGCCGCCAATCACCCAGAGGTTTATCAAATCATTCTTTTAATTGACGAGCGACCAGAGGAAGTAACTGATATGCAACGCAATGTGAAAGGCGAAGTCGTTGCTTCTACTTTTGATGAGCCAGCAGAACGTCATGTGAAGGTTGCCAACATCGTGCTTTCTAAAGCGAAAAGACTGGTAGAATGTGGTCACGATGTTGTAATCTTGCTAGATTCCATTACCCGTCTGGCTCGAGCGTATAACACTGTAGCTCCAGCTTCAGGTAAAATTTTGAGTGGTGGTGTAGATGCTAATGCGTTACACAAACCCAAGCGCTTCTTTGGTGCTGCCCGAAAAATTGAAAATGGGGGTTCTTTAACCATCATTGCTACTGCTTTGATTGATACTGGTTCAAAAATGGATGAAGTTATCTTTGAAGAGTTTAAAGGAACTGGTAATATGGAGTTGCAGCTCGACCGACGCATTGCCAACAAGCGTATCTTCCCTGCCATCGACTTGATTTCATCAAGCACAAGACGTGATGACCTGTTGCTAGATGAGCCTACCTCTCAGCGCATGTGGGGCTTACGTAAGTACATGAGCGACATGAATCCTGTGGAAGCAATGGAGTTTCTGAAAAAACAAATTGAACTCACCAAATCTAATGAAGAGTTTTTGGTTTCAATGAACAACTAATTAACTGTAAATCAGTTAATAAATAAAAAAATCCGTTACTTTTTGATAACGGATTTTTCATGATTTTTTTTTAAGGCTTTAAAAATTTACCTTAAAAAGGTGATGGCTTTTTTCACTCCTGCCACTAATTTATCTACATCTTCTGCGGTATTATAGACTGCAAAACTTGCTCGCACCGTCCCCAGTATGCCCAGTCTTGCCATAATGGGTTGGCAGCAGTGATGCCCTGTGCGTACAGCTATGCCTTGCTTGTCTAAAATCATACCAACATCTGATGGGTGAACGCTATTTAATTTTAAGTTAAATGAAATCGCTCCTGATTTCGGCATATTGGGCGAGTAAATTTCAACTTCAGGCAATTCAGCTAATTTTTCTTCAGCTAAAGTAACCAAAGATTTTTTATGGCCTGAAATATTTTCCATGCCAATATCCAGCATAAAATCTATAGCTTCTGCCAAAACAATATTCCCGCAAATATTAGGCGTGCCAGCTTCAAATTTAAAGGGTAAATCTGCATAAGTTGATGCTTTCATTTCTACCGTCTCTATCATTTCTCCGCCACCACGGTACGGGCTCATTTGTTTTAAAATTTCTTCTTTCCCGTATAAAATTCCTGTTCCTGTCGGCCCATACATTTTGTGCCCCGAAAAAGCATAAAAATCAACATCCAATTCTTGCACATCTACCTTCATCTGTGCCACCGCTTGGGCTCCATCTACCAAAACCCAAGCCTTTTTTTCATGAGCTAAATCTATGATTTCTTTCACTGGGTTGACAATACCCAAGGCATTGCTCACGTGGTTTACAGCTACCATTTTAGTCTTATCAGTCAGTAGACTTTTATATTTATCTAAATCCAATTTCCCTTCCAACGTCAGCGGGATATATTTGATTTGGGCACCAGTACGTTGCGCCAATATTTGCCACGGAACTATATTAGAATGATGTTCTATTTCAGTAATGATGATTTCATCTCCTTTTTGCAGCAGAGAGGTAAATCCTGTGGCTACTAAATTGATAGCATCGGTAGTGCCGTAGGTGAAATTAATTTCTTTAGGTTTCTTGGCATTGATGTACGCCTTGACTTTCTCTCTCGCTTCCTCCATCGCTATAGTTGCATTCTGGCTTAGCGTGTGAATCCCGCGGTGCACATTACTATTGGTGGTAGAATAATAATTCGCAATCGCATCTATAACTCGCTGTGGTTTTTGAACAGTAGCACCGTTGTCTAAATAAACCAAAGCTTGACCATTGATTTTCTGTTGAAGTATCGGGAATTGCCGTATTATTGCTGATTGATTGAGCATTTTCTTGAATTTATTTAAAGATAATAAAAAGTGAAATATTTTTTTAAGCCTTAAAAAAATTCTCTTAAAATTTCCTAAGAGAATTTTCAATTTTGCCATTTACAATCAACTCACTACTCAAAAAAATGATGAAATTTTGAGTAATAATCAAATTTGGTTTTCTGGATTTTTGTTTTTTTTTAAGGCTTAAAAATTTTTAGTGAAAATCCATTTCTACGTTTAATTTCTTAGCAAGAATCGCTGAAATATGATTTTTCAAAGGTTCGTATTCCACCTCAGATAATACATCTGCACAAAAGGCAAAAAGCAAATAAGCTTGTGCTTCTTTTTTGGGAATTCCTCTTGATTCCATATAAAACAGAGCATCTCTATCTAGTTGCCCGACGGTACAACCGTGGCTGCATTTCACATCATCGGCAAAAATTTCCAATTGTGGTTTGGTGTCGACACTGGCTTTGGGCGAGAGCAAAATATTATTGTTTTGCTGGAAGGCATCAATTTTCTGCGCATTTGCATCTACAATGATTTTCCCGTTAAAAACCCCTGTAGATTCATCATCTAAAATTGTACGATAAAGTTCGTGACTCTCACAATTGGGTGCGGTATGCTCCACTAGCGTATGGTGGTCTACATGCTGCTGCTCTTTCCCTAGCGTAATTGCCTGCATCACCGAATTGCAGTTTTCTCCGTTTTGCCTGAAATTCAAATTGTTTCTTATCATTTCCCCAGCCATTGAAAACGTGTGCACTTTGGCCAAGCTATCTCTTTGCTGGTTGCAAAAAATAGAATCAACCAAGGCTGAACCTTTTTCGTCATTCTGTATTTTATAAACATCTAATTTTGCGTTTTCTTCTAAATCAACTTCCGTCAATTGATGAATGAAATTAGGCTGACTGCTCAATGAAATGTGCGTTTCAATAAGTGCTAATTCCTGACTCTTTTTTATTTCAATAAAATTTCGAAGGTTTAAAAAAATAGGTTTTTCAGATTCGTAAAAGTGAAAAATTTCTATTGGATTTAATTTTGAAGCTTTCTCTACTGAAATTAAGTAGCCTTGCGTAGCCAAAGCTGCATTCAGATTCACCAACGCTTCATCTTCTTTCAGAATTTGTCCAAATTTCTTTGGCAATTTTGGCTGATTTTGAAGGAATAAAATATTTAAACCTCGTTGAATCTCAGAGATTTCTTCACTAAATACGCCATTGATGAAAACCAATTTTGAACCACTTAGCTGTGAGTCTTTCACTATTTTTTTTATTTGCTCATTGGCTTTCATCTCATCAACTTTTGCCAACTCATATTCTTGGCTCCACCATTTTCTCATGCTGGTGTATTTCCACTCCTCCAACTTTGGTGTAGGGAAACC
Source organism: Candidatus Ornithobacterium hominis (assembly GCF_951229915.1). Classification (GTDB taxonomy): domain Bacteria; phylum Bacteroidota; class Bacteroidia; order Flavobacteriales; family Weeksellaceae; genus Ornithobacterium; species Ornithobacterium hominis. The sequence goes on from NZ_OX579588.1 coordinate 1,779,680, forward strand.
TTGACTCAAGAATTTCTCAAAATATTTCTCTCGCTGAATTGAGAGAGAGTCCGATTGAAAATTGGTTTTAAAATAATTTTCTATTTGATTTTTTAAATCTGCCATACTTTTAAGCCTCTTCTTTTATCCATTCATAGCCCTCGTCTTCCAGTTTTAGCGCTAAAGTTTTATCGCCTGATTTTACTATTTTCCCATCAACCAAAACGTGAACAAAATCTGGAACGATGTAATCTAGCAATCGCTGATAATGTGTAATGACGAGCACCGCATTATCTTTACTTTTAAATTGGTTTACACCATTGGCAACGATTCTCAGCGCATCAATATCTAGCCCAGAATCTGTTTCATCCAAAATCGCCAATTTCGGATTAAGCATCATCATCTGGAATATTTCGTTTCGTTTTTTCTCCCCTCCCGAGAATCCTTCGTTCAGCGAGCGTGACAGGAAAGACTGATCTATACCCAGTTTTGCAGCATTTTCGCGCATTAATTTCAGCATTTCACTGGCAGTCATTTCTTTTTCTCCACGCGCTTTTTTTGATTCGTTAAGTGCTGTTCTCACAAAATTAGTCACCGAAACTCCTGGAATCGCCACTGGATACTGAAAAGATAGAAAAACTCCTTTGTGCGAACGCTCTGCTGGGTCTAAATCTAGTAAACTCTCACCTTCTAGGAGGATTTCCCCTTGCGTTACCTCATAATCTTCATTACCAGCAATCACTGATGAAAGCGTACTTTTCCCAGCGCCATTTGGCCCCATAATTGCGTGAACCTCTCCTGGGTTGATTTTCAAATCAATTCCCTTTAGTATTTCTATACCCTCTTCCTCTATCGAGGCGTGTAAATTATTTATTCTCAGCATAATTTTTCTTTGTGGAACAAAATTAAATAAATAAAATCTTTTTTGTATAACTTCATGATAGAGTTTATTGATAGGCATAAATTTTTCACTAATACTTTTCTACCTTTTTGATGGAAGCTAAAAGCTCCTCTAACCCGTTGGTTTTTATCACCCAAACGGTTGACATCAGCATGCCGAGTTTACCAGCGGGGAAACCCTTTTTCTCAAACCATTCTAGGTAAGAAACTGGCAAATCTGCAATTTTTCGCTCTTTGTATTTACCAAAGGGCATCGGCGTTGTAACGCAAGCTTTTAAAATTTCGGCATCTGGTTTCAAAATTGAAAAGTTTTATCAGGCATCGCTAAATTCGGGATTACATCTCTGATTCTCAGCACATAAGTCGCTCCGTCCTTGGGCAAAGTTTCGATTTCGGTAGAAAATTTCAAGCCTTTAAAAATTTTATCTTCTCTATAGATAATTACCTCATTTTCATTTTCTTCTTGAATCAAAGAATAGTCTTTTTTAGAAAAATAAAGCTGAACTCTTTGGGTGTTTTTCATTAATTCCAAATGATAAACTGGCGTATCATCTATGAGTGTATCTGCTTTTTTCTTCACTGAAAAACCTTTTTTCTCATAATTGAAGTAATCGGTTTCAAAAGCATCGGGTGAATAATTTGGAATTTTAACATTTTTATTTAAACTTTCGCTAAAGGTAAATGCATTTTTGCCATCAAAACCCTCACTCAGTCTCGTTTTCCCATTTTCTACGAAAATAATTTTTTTGTAGTAAGGTCTTTTTTGGTAAATTTCAATGGGAATCTCATCGCTCAACCCGATTTGCACTGTACCTTTCATGTAAACGGAATTTAGCTGGTTCCAAGCCTTTTCTCCGCCCGAATGTTTGAAATGAGCGTTCAAAATTTCTTGAGCTGCCTGAGCTTGTAAAAAAATTGTTAACAATAATGACACTAATGCACAAAATCTACGCATGGTTTTCTTGATAAAATTTTATAGCTTTTTCTAAATCTTCTGGCGTGTCTATCCCGATGCTAGACTGTTGCGTTGTAAACATTTTGATAGAATAATTGTTCTCCAAAAGCCGTAACTGCTCCAGTTTCTCGGTTTCTTCTAAATCTGATTTAGGTAAATTAACGAATTCCAACAGTGTCTTTTTGCGGAAAGCATACACGCCCAAATGTTTGAAATATTGATTTCCTTTGCCCGAGCGGTTGAATGGAATCACCGAACGAGAAAAATATAAGGCTTCATTATTTTTTTTACAAATTACTTTCACATTATTGGGGTTAGAAATCTCCTCTTCGCTGACCAAAGGAGTCATCAAACTCGCTACCTGAATTTCCTTTTTTTCATCATTTTTAAAGGCTTTATAAATTTTTTCTAGCCCTTCTTTCGGCAGAAAAGGCTCATCCCCCTGAATATTGATGACTACTTCACACGGAATGTTTTTTATCGCTTCAGCAATTCGGTCGGTACCTGACTCGTGGTACGAGGAGGTTACAATAAAAGGAATGTTAAATTCTTTAAGGCTTTGAGAAATTTTCTCATGCTCTGTTGCTACGATTACCTCATCGAGCAAATTCATTTTTTTTACATTATTATAGGTATGCACGATGACGGGGATGCCGCTTATTTTTTCTAATAACTTCCCTGGGAAACGAACAGAATCGTACCTTGCAGGAATTACACCAATCATTTTCATGAGCATAAATATAAAATAAATTATTTTTTACGTCATTTTTTAACATCAAAATTTATTAGGTTCAGAAATATAAATTATATTTGAGGAAATTTTGATTCGATGAAAAATATACTAAAAATCGTTTTAATCATTACAGCAGTAGTTTTAGGTTATTTTGTTTACCGTTCTGTAGATGGATTTGTTGATTTCCATAACGAAAAAATGAATCGCTATGTGGTTGCTGTGGAGCAAATGCAAGATCTTGCCTTGGCTGAGAAATTGTATAAAGGCTATAATGGCGAGTATACAGATAATTTAGATTCACTAAAACATTTCATCCAAAATGGTAAAATCTACAGCATCATCAGAAAAGATTCTTCTGCTTACGTCTTTGATGAGAGAAAAAGAATTGATGTCATGAAGAATTTCACTATTATTGATACCGTTGTTTCTCCTGTGTCTGTGAAAGATTCTATTTTCGGTAAACGCAGTAGTGCTTTAGAAAATTTTGGCTACGTTCCTGTAAATGGCGAAAAACATCCTATAAAATTATACGCTTCTTTTAATGACAGAATTATAGGAGAAGATAGCACCAACATTCAGCGTGACCACTTCTTTATGGGTACGATAGAAAAAAATAAAGTTTTAAGCGGGCTAGACCAAGAGTTGATAGGAAGAGAACTGGCTGATAACACTTCGCCCATCAGATCTGATGTGATAAAAGTCGGCAGTGACTCTAGGCCATCGCTAGAGGGCAACTGGAGTACTGATGTAGACCTTGCTCTGCAAGCTAAAAAAGACCAAGAAAAACTTCGTGAAATGCGAAGTAAATAAAATAATATCAGCTAATTAATACGTATAGATATGGCTAAAGAGTTATCCATCTTTTTCTCAAAAGGTGGATTTTCTTTTTTTGTAATCAAAAACGGAGATTTAATCTACCACTACAAAAAAGAATACCCGCAAAATGCTTTTGAGTTACAAAATGATTTATTGAATTTGACGCAAGAAAATGCACTATATTGGCGGCAAAACTATGATATTGTAAAGGCGTCGTTCAACTCCTCGCAGTTTAATTTAGTCCCCATAGAAATTTATGAAGCCCATCCAGAGCCTCTTTTTTGGTTGGAATTCAATACTGAAATTTTTGAACTCGACCCGATTAAAAACATCAATATTCCAGAGAAGAATATGGTTTTAATTTTCAGTTATGCCAATGAAGTTGATGAAGTTTTAAAACATTATTTTGAAAGCTATACGGTCGAACATTCTCTACAGAATTTAATAAAAAAAACAACATCTCACCACGGGCGAAGAATGTATGCTCATCTTTTTTTTAACTCTTTATCGCTCTTGGTAATGGATGAAGAGCTAGTCATTTTTTATAATATTTTTGATGTCAATACCAAAGAAGATTTTTCTTATTATATCTTAAACGCGTATAAAAACACTGATTTAGACCCCACGCAGGACACGCTCTATTGCCAAGGTGATGATTTAGAAGAGTATTTAAAAATGTTGTCTAACTTTGTCCATCACATTGAATTTATTTAAAAAAACATGAGAATAATTGCAGGAGAACACCGTGGGAGAAGATTTATGGCGCCAAAAAAATTAGAGACTCGCCCCACTACCGATTTTGCTAAAGAAGGTTTATTCAATGTTTTAAGCCACCGATTCTATTTTCAGGATTTAAATGTACTTGATTTATTTGCTGGGATTGGTAGCATTTCCTTAGAATTTATTTCTAGAGGCACTCAAGAGGTGACTTCTGTGGAGCATAACTCTACATGCACAAAATTCATTGCAGAAACAGCCCATTCGCTAGAGATAGAAAACATCCATATCATAAAATCAGATGTTTATAAGTTTTTAGAAACCAATCTAGCTCAGCGTCATTTTAATTTAATTTTTGCCGATCCTCCGTTTAGCATGGAAGATGAAGATTACCAAAATCTTATAGAATTAATTTTTGATAATCAATGGATTGACGAAAAAGGTGTTTTCATTTTAGAGCATTCCAAAAAAAGAACATTTGAAGCGCACCCTAAATTTCAAGAAGAGAAAAAATACAGCAACATTAAATTTAGTTTTTTTAAATAATTTTAAAAGCCTTAAAAAAACTAAATTTTTCAAGGCTTTTAAAATTTCATAACATTTTCAGTCGCTCATTATTTTCTTTCGACCAAAACTCTCCAACCAAATGGGTCGTCTGCAATACCATATTGGATTTCATTCATTTGCTTTTTCAATTGAGGACCCCAGCTTTCTTCTGTAATTTCAGGTAATTCCATCACTTTATCTGCATAGCCGATAGCAGAAAAATTATTTAAAACCACAGCCGTTCCACAACCAAAAACTTCCTTCAAACTTCCATTCTCGTTAGCTTCATAAACCTCGCTTACCTCTATTGGCCGTTGCTCTACGGTCATTCCGTTTTTTTCTGCCAGCAGAATCAGGCTATCTCTAGTCACTCCATTCAAAATTCGATCTGAAATTGGCGCCGTCAGCAATTTATCTTCAATTCTGACAAAAATATTCATCGTTCCTGCTTCTTCAAAGTAGCTGTGCGTCGCTGCGTCAGTCCAAATCACTTGGTCAAAACCTTCCTCTTTGGCCAAACCAGTCGGGTAAAAACTCGCCCCATAGTTACCGGCAGCTTTAGCGTAGCCTACGCCTCCATTTGCCGCACGAGAATAGTGGTCTGCCACTTTTACACGGAGAGGTTTGTTGTAATAGTCTGGTGCAATGGAAGTTAAAATCACAAACATAAAACTGTTTGAGCCACGTGCCGAGATGATTTCTTCTGTGCTAAAAATCACTGGGCGAATGTAAAGCGACATTCCGTATTTACTTGGCACCCAAGCTCTATCTAAATCAATCAAAGCTTTAAGCCCGTCTAAGAAAATTTCTTTGGGAATTGCAGGCATAGCCAAACGTTCTGCAGATTTGTTGATACGCTCAAAGTTTTTCTCAGGTCTAAATAAAAAAACATCTCCATTTTCACCTTTGAAGGCTTTCATTCCCTCAAAACAAGCCTGCCCATAGTGCAGGGCGTGCATTGCGGGCGTAAAATTAATCTGACCATAAGGCTTGATGACAGGCTCTTGCCACTCATTCTCTTTGAATTCACAAACCAGCATGTGGTCGCTAAAGCTACTGCCAAAGTTTTTTTCCTCAAACACGTCCGCCGTCAAACGTGTTTTTTCGATATTTTCAATTCTCATTTTATTAAAGTTTCTTATCTTTTCAAATTTAATAAATTAAAAATAGAAAATCCAGTATTTTTTTTTAACTTTCATTTTCTATGTCAATTCTAAAAAGAGAAATAAAAATTACCCAAGATGGTTCCAAAACCTTAAACATCCCTTGCTGGGACGAATCTTATCATTCCAAGCACGGTGCACTGCAAGAGGCGATTCACGTTTTTTTAAAAAACGGATTAGATTTAATCCCAACCCAAAAAAGCTATACGGTTTTAGAATTTGGTTTTGGCACTGGGCTGAACGCTCTTTTGACTCACGATTGGGCAACGAGAAATTCAGCTTCGATTCGCTATCATAGTTTAGAGAAATTCCCCATCACCCATTCAGAATGGGAAAATTTAGATTATGCAAAACTTCTTCCTCCTCAAGCAGAAAATCAAGAAATATTTAAAAAAATGCATTCCTCTGCTTGGAATTTTGAAGAAAAAATAAGTGATTCCCTAAGCCTTAAAAAAATTAAAATAGACTTTAAACTCTTTGAGCCAGAAGAAAATTTATATGACATCGTCTTTTTTGATGCATTTGGCAAAAGGGTGCAACCCGAACTTTGGACTTTTCCTATTTTTGAGAAAATTTATAAAGCCTTAAAAAAATTTGGATTGTTGACGACTTATGCCGCCAATGGCGCTACACAGCGGATACTCAATGAATTAAACTTTAATGTAGAAAAAAAACTGGGCCCACCTGGCAAAAGAGAAATGTTAATTGCATGGAAAAACTAGATCGATTCACCATTCGTATTTATGCTTTGATTATTCATCAAAATCGCCTATTGATTTTACGCGAACCTTTCTGGGGGAAAATGATTTACAAATTACCTGGCGGTGGCTTAGAATTTGGTGAAAGTGTAAAGGAATGCTTAGACCGAGAGCTACAGGAAGAATTAAATCTCTGTATAGAAAGTATTGAGCATTTCTACACACAAGAAGATTTCATCTGCTCAGGTTTGCACCCCAATGAGCAGCTTTTTACGGTTTATTACCGTGTGAATTGTAAAAATTTAAAGGCTTTAAAAATTTTAGAACCCAAAATTGAAGCAATAGAATGGTTGGAAATCAAGGAAGAAAATAGTGTATACTTTGATTTACCTGTAGATAAAATTGTTTTCCAACGTTTATTAGAAATTTATTATTCTTCTAAATAATTTTGCTCTTTAAAATAATGAATGATTGCTTTTCTCATCAGCAATGTTTGTTCATTAGGTTTTAAAATCGGCAAATCTTGAATTTTATCAAAATGCGGCCACCCGTCTTGATCTCGACCCGAAAATCGGTAGTAATCAAACGGTTCCAGCAATCGGCAAACGGCAACGTGCATCAGATTTACTTTTTCATCTTTCTTGAAGCGTCGATTCCCTTGCCCCAATTCTTGAACCCCGATTAGAAAAATCATACTATCTAAATCAGGTTTTTCGCCTTGTGTGAATTTTTGCTGAAAGAAATTTTCTATCCGCCTCCAGTATTGACTTTCTTCGCTCATTTAGCTTTTTTTAAGTTGTTCTACCACTGCATCTCTGTCCTCACTTCCAAAAATAGCACTCCCGGCAACCAAAACATCGGCTCCCGCATCTATTAATTTCCTTGCATTTTGGGTATTGACTCCTCCATCCACTTCTATCAACGTCTGTGCTGCTTTAGCTTGAATAAGTTTTTTAGCCTTTTCAATTTTGTGGTAGGTATTTTCAATAAAAGTTTGCCCACCAAAACCAGGGTTCACACTCATAATGAGCAATAAATCTACAGCTGTAATGATATCACTGAGAAGTTCCACTGGCGTATGAGGGTTTAATGCCACACCAGCTTTCATCCCCGCTTGTTTGATGGCATGTAGAGTCCTATGCAAATGCGTGGAGGCTTCCCAATGGACTGTCAGGAATTCTGCCCCCAAATCAGCAAAAGTTTGAATATATCTTTCTGGTTTTTCTATCATTAGGTGAACGTCCAAAGGTTTTTTTGCTACACTTTGAATTGCCTGAACCACTGGCATTCCGTAGGAAATATTTGGGACAAAAAGACCATCCATAATGTCCAAGTGATACCAATCGGCATTGCTGTTATTGAGCCATTCGCAATCTTTTCCAAGGCTTAAAAAATTTGCAGCTAATATAGAGGGAGAAACTAATGCCATTTTATCTTTTTTTTGCGAAGATAACAGATAGTTTGCTATTCTAAAAATAGTTCTTTCTCATCAGGTGTGAGCCTTCGACAGGTTTTATAATTTTCTTGCTTTCCGAATAGAAAATACCGATTTTTTGCTAGCCTTTCATATAAAAAATCACATAGTCTCTGGGGGATTAGTCGGAAGATAGAAGTCAATACAACAAATTTATTTAAATCTCTAAAAATCTGAAAAACAGCCTCTGACTTCTTATAAAAAGTCCCATTGCTGTAATAAAGTATCGTCTGAAAATCAGCTTCCTTTCTTAATTTTTTAAATAAAAAATCCTGAGCCCAATCTGACTGTAGTGATGTGAATTTCAATTTTTTTTCTTGATCTAAATTTATTAATAAATTTATACTTGCATTACAAAAACGGCAAATACCATCAAAAAACACAATATAATTTGGTTCCATATTTGGTTAAAAATACATCTATTTTTTTTAAGGCTTAAAAAATTTCTTTTAAAATTTCATACATTTAACTTATGAATTTCACAACACAAGAATTGCATTATTTGGCTATGAATTTTGTGGGCGAAGAACTGCAAAAAATGGAATTTGAGTTTTTGACAGTTAATTCTCAACTCAAAAAACACCCACAGTTTGTCACTTTCAAAAAAGATGAAAAGAAAATTTTTGTGCTCGTAAAAGCAGCAGTTCCGCCAGAAGATTACCGAAAAATCCCCGAGTATGCACACAAAATGGTGGCTCATGCCAAAAAACATAATGCCAAAGTTTGGTTTGCTGGAGTGGGAATCACTCATGCAAGCGACATACAGCAATCGCCAATCAAGGGGGAGGCTTACAAGCTTTTATTCCCTGGGTTTCAATTTTTACACGAATGAGATATTTATTTTTATTAACTTTCTTAAGTCTAATCTCTTGCGAAAAAGAGAAAAAAAACAATCTTGAACCTGAAAAAAAATCTTATCAAGTTTCACAAGGTGAGGCTTTCGGCTCGACCTATACCATTCAGTATGAGCATGATAAAGATTTATCTGACATGATTAAAGCAGATTTATTTTATTTTGATGAGTTAATCAGCACTTACCGAGATGATTCCCAGCTCGAAAAATTTAATCGAAGTACACGAGGAATTCAGGCGGATAGTGTTTTGCTTGACTTGGTTCAAAAATGTTTTGAATTTAATGAAAAAAGTAAGGGTTTCTTTGACCCTACAGTGGCGCCTCTGTCAGCATTATACGGATTTAACGGAGGAAAAATCATGCATTACCCAGAAGATTCCGCCATTCAAAGAGTTTTAGCCTATACAGGCATGGGGAAAATTAAAATCAAAGGGGATAGTTTGATTAAAACAAATCCTCATACGCAATTAAATTTTAATGCCGTAACTGGATACATCAATGATTACATTGCTCTAAAATTTCAAAAAAAAGGCATTCAAAACTACTTGATTGAAATCGGTGGTGAGCTCTATGCAGAAGGCGTTAATAGCGAAGGGAAACCTTGGAATGTAGGCATTGATGTTCCTGAAGACACACCTCGAAGAGAAATTTTCACGACTCACACTCTTCAACATGCTGGTTTAGCAACCTCTGGCAATTATCGAAAATTTCATGAACTGCCCGACGGAAGAAAAGTTGTGCATATCATTGACCCCAAAAATGGCTTCTCTCAAGTCAGTCATTTACTAAGTGTTACCGTCATCGCAGCGAGTGCAGCAGAAGCGGATGCCATCGCTACCTCTCTCATGGCAATGGGACTGCAAAAAGCAAAGGAATTCAGCCAAAATAGTTCCTACAAAATTCTTCTACTCTTCAATCAAAATGGTGAATTGAAAAGTGAGAGATTCGGTGATTTTTAATTTTTTTTAATATTTAACTTCATTAAAATTTTAATGGAATATTTATCTTATATCTTTTTATTATTAAACTTTTTAGGAATTTTTAATGCTTAAAAAAAGCGGTAAACCTTTTTTGGTTACCGCTTTTTTTAGATTTTGTTTTAGATGTTTTAATAATTAAAGACTAACTCTTACGAAATCTGTAATCTCAACTCCATTTTTCACAGAAGAAACATAATCTTTCACAGATTGTTTCTCTCCCATGATGTATTCTTGATGAATTAAAGTATTATCTTTGAAGAATTTATTTAATTTCCCTTTAGAAATTTGATCCAACATTGCCTCTGGCTTCCCTTCTTGGCGTAATTGATCTTTCGCAATTTCAATTTCTTTATCGATTACCTGCTGATCTACTTTTTCTTCACTTAAAGCTAAAGGATTCATTGCAGCTACTTGCATTGATACATTTTTTGCTACTTCATCTGCTCCTTCAAAACTTTCTGATAAACCTACCAAAGCGGCAATTTTGTTCCCATTATGAATATAAGAACCCACAAAAGGAGCCTCTAAGACTTCAAAGCTTTTAATGTCTAATTTTTCACCAATCACACCAGTTTGCTCAGTTAATTTATCTTCTACAGAAATGCCATCCATATCTGATTTTAAAAATTCATCTTTGTCTTTAAAGTCAAGAGCTTTCTGAGCTAATTTTGTTGCTAATTCAACGAAGTCCTCATTTTTTGCCACGAAGTCAGTCTCACAACCCAATGTCACAACTACTCCCTTTGTTGCATCGCTATTCACAGTTGCAATCACCGCTCCTTCAGTTGTTTCTCTATCAGCTCTATTTGCAGCAACTTTTTGTCCTTTTTTTCTAAGGATTTCTATTGCTTTATCAAAATCTCCTTCTGCTTCCACCAATGCTTTTTTGCAGTCCATCATACCTGCACCAGTAGAATTTCTTAATTTACTTACTTCAGCAGCTTTTACTTGATATGCCATTTTTTATTCTATTTTAAAATTTATAAATAATTTATACAAAAATAGTCTTTTAAGAAATAAAAGACTATTTTTTAAATTGATTATTTTATTTATTCTTCTTCTGAATTTCCTCTCTCACGTTTTTTATCTGAATCTTTTGCTTTTGCCTTCTCTGCCTTTCTAGTAGAGAGCCCTTCCTTGATGGCTTCTGTTACCGTTTGCATGATGATTTCAATTGACTTTGTAGCATCATCATTAGCAGGAATCGCAAAATCAACTTCTCTTGGGTCTGAGTTTGTGTCTACCATTGCAAAGACAGGAATATTTAACTTCTGAGCTTCTTTCACAGCAATATGCTCGTTTACAATATCAACAATGAACAATGCTGATGGAAGTCTAGTCATATCAGAAATTGAACCTAAATCTTTCTCCAATTTTGCTCTTTGGCGATTAACCTGTAGACGCTCTTTTTTAGATAAACTCTCAAACGTTCCATCTTTTTTCATTTTATCGATGGCGTTCATTTTCTTTACAGCTTTACGAATAGTAACAAAGTTTGTTAGCATTCCTCCCGGCCATCTTTCTGTGATGTAAGGCATGTTTACCTCCTCAGCATATTTAGACACGATGTCTTTGGCTTGTTTTTTTGTTGCTACAAACAAAACTTTTCTTCCAGAAGAAGTCATTTGCTGCAATGCATTACAAGCTGTTTCAAGCTTTACTGCAGTTTTGTGCAAGTCAATGATGTGGATTCCGTTCTTCTCCATAAAAATGTACGGAGCCATGTTGGGATTCCATTTGCGTGTGAGGTGACCAAAGTGCACCCCTGCGTCTAGTAATTCTTTTACGCTTTTTTTTGCCATTTTTTTTAGTTTTAAATTAGTTTACTTTCCGCTTATCAGCAATCAATCAACTGGTGGTTGCCACTAGGCGCGCCCAGAAGATTTGGATGCTAAACTAACCGGCTTTTTTTATTATTTTGAAAAATAAAGTTTGCTCTTTACCAAAAGAGAGCAAACCTTTTATTTTCATCAATTTAATTGTAATATAAATACAAGTGTAAAAACTTAACGTTTAGAGAACTGGAATTTCTTACGAGCTTTCTTCTGTCCGTACTTTTTACGCTCTACCATTCTTGGGTCTCTTGTGAGAAGTCCTTCTGGCTTTAGCACAGCTCTAAATTCTTGATTCACTTCTACCAAAGCTCTTGACAAAGCCAAGCGAATAGCCTCTGCCTGCCCTGTGATTCCACCACCATACACCAAAACATTTACATCATATTGGTCTAATGTCTCTGTCAACTGGAAAGGTTGTTTCACTTTATATCTCAGAACCCCTGTCCCGAAATATTGCTCTAAATCTTTACCATTAATCGTAATTTGCCCCTTGCCTTCTTGAACGTATGCTCTGGCTACAGAAGTTTTTCTTCTACCAATTTTGTGAATTGCCGCCATATTTTTATTTGAATTCGTTAATTTCTAATTTACGAGGTTGCTGTGCTGTTTGCTCATGTTCTTCACTAGCATAGACCTTCATATTTTTAAGTATTTTTCTACCTAATTTATTTTTAGGTAACATTCCACGTACAGCTTTTTCCACCATCATGGTACTATCTTTGGCCATCAATTGTTCTGCCGTCAAAGTTCTTTTACCACCAGGAAAGCCTGTATATCTTTCATAAACTTTATCAGCCCATTTGTTACCAGAAAGACTAATTTTATCCGCATTGATTACTACAACATAATCTCCGCAATCAGCATGAGGTGTAAAGTTGGGTTTATGTTTTCCTCTTAAAAGTTTAGCTAATTTAGAAGCTAATCTTCCTAATGCCTGACCTTCAGCATCTACTAACAACCACTCTTTGTTAGCATTTTCTTTGTTGACTGAAATCGTTTTATAACTAAGTGTATCCACCTGAATAATTTTAAATTATTGTTTTTTTGACTCTTTTTTGGATAAAATCGGGGTGCAAATTTAAATATTATTTCTGACTATGCAAAAAAATAACGTAATTTAATTGATAAATGATTAATCAATCACTTTCATTAACAAACAGTTGATGTAAGGCATTTCAATATTTGAAATATTCATCATTGCAGGCATGAATATCAATTTTAATTATTAAATTTCTTTTTTAATTTTGTAAGGCTTCACAAATTTATAATATAATGCATCAGCAAGAAACAATAAACAACCAAATTTCTTTTGAAGATTTCAAACAACAAATCTTAAACGATTTCTACATTGCTCATCTCAGTCGGCAAATGAGTTTACTCGGGCGGCGAGAAGTTCTTACCGGGAAGGCTAAATTTGGAATCTTTGGGGCTGGTAAAGAATTGCCGCAATTGGCTATGGCAAGAGTTTTCAAGAATGGTGACTTCCGCTCAGGCTACTACAGAGACCAAACCTTTATGATGGCAATCGGGCAAACAACACCTAGGAGTTGCTTTGCACAGCTATATGCTATTACCGATTTAGAAATGGAACCCTCTTCTGCTGGGCGACAAATGACTTCTCATTTCTCTTCACCTTTGCTAAATGCTGATGGCTCTTGGCGAAAACTAACCGAGCAGAAAAATTCCAGTTCAGATATTTCTACCACTGCTGGTCAAATGCCGCGTTTAGTGGGATTGGGGCAAGCTTCTAAGTTCTACAAAAAACACCCTGAGGCTGATCCTAAGCAAAATTTCTCTGTAAACGGGCAGGAAATTGCTTTTGGAACCATTGGCGATGCGAGTACTTCAGAGGGGCTCTTCTGGGAAACCATCAATGCTTGCGGTGTTTTACAAATCCCCGTTATCATCTCCATTTGGGACGACGAATATGGTATTTCTGTCGGGCAAGAACACCAACGAACAAAGACAAATCTCAGCGAGCTACTCAAAGGTTTCCAAAGAAATAACGATGAGCGTGGTATTGAAATCATCACCACCTCCGCTACCAACTATCCACATTTGGTAGAGTCTTATGAAAAAGCTGAACGCTTTGCACGTGAACAGCACATCCCCGTGGTTGTACACGTGCAGCACTGCACCCAGCCTCAGGGACATTCTACCTCAGGCTCTCACGAACGCTATAAGAGTAAAGAGAGACTAAATTGGGAGGCAGAAAATGATAACATTGAACTCTTTAGAAAATGGATTTCCAACTTTCGTGCAGAAGAAAATGGCGAAACACTGATTTTGGCGACAGAAGAAGAGCTCAACGAAATTGAAAGCAAGGCTAAAGCTAGTGTGAAAGAACAACAAAAAGAGGCTTGGAATTTCTATCAAAATCAGATTTCTAGCTTGCAAAAAGAGGTTGAAGAATTTCTAAAGGCTTTAAAAAATTCAAGCTCAGAGAAAGAAAAAATTGAAGAAATTTTACAAGGCTTAATAAATAAACCTTCCATTTATAAAAAAGACATTTTCCATGCCGTACGTTCTGCCGTTTGGGTAACGAGAGGCGAAAATTCTTCTGAAAGAAATGAATTAAAACAATGGCTGAAGAAAAATTTAGCCATTCAAACAAAAAATTATTCTGCGGGACTTTATGCCGACGACTTTGGTGAATTGCCTAGTGAAGTCAAGCCAAGTTTTGATGAAAATACCAAGACTGTGGACGGCAGAATTATATTGAGAGATAATTTTGAAAAAATATTTTCATCTCGAGATAATGTTTTAATCTTCGGGGAAGATACTGGGAAAATCGGTGATGTAAACCAAGGTTTAGAAGGCCTGCAAGAGAAATTTGGAATCGAAAAAATCAGCGATACTGGCATCAGAGAAGCGACGATTCTAGGCCAAGGAATTGGCTTGGCAATGCGTGGTTTACGCCCCATTGCAGAGATTCAGTATTTGGACTACGTGCTTTATTGCCTGCAATTGATGAGCGATGATTTATCTACCCTTTTTTATCGCTCTGCTGGCACACAAAAAGCACCAGTAATTGTACGCACAAGAGGGCATCGGTTAGAAGGCATTTGGCACGCTGGTTCTCCAATGGCTGGAATTCTAAATTTAGTCCGTGGGATGTACGTTTGTGTGCCACGAGATATGACCAAGGCCGCTGGATTCTACAATACTTTGCTAGATTTAAATTCTCCAGCGATTGTGATAGAAAGTCTCAACGGTTATCGTCTAAAAGAGACTATGCCCAACAATTTAGGTGAGTTCAAAACGCCGATTGGTGAAGTAGAAATCACCCACCGAGGAAGCGATGTAACTTTAGTGACTTATGGCTCTACTTGGCGCATCGTTGCTAAAGCAGCAGAGGAATTAGCTCAAATGAATATTTCTTGTGAAGTCATTGATGTCCAAACTCTCCTCCCGCTAGATTTATCTGGGCAGATTGCAAAAAGTGTCCAAAAAACCAATCGTTTATTCATTATTGACGAAGACGTTCCTGGAGGAGCCTCAGCCTATATTCTTCAGCAAATTTTAGAAAAAGACAATGCCTATTTCAGCTTAGACAGCCAACCTAAAACCATCACAGCAAAAGCGCACCGCCCTGCCTATGCTAGCGATGGAGATTACTTTAGCAAGCCTTCCTTAGATGATATTGTAGAAGGTGTCTATGCGGTAATGCATGAGTCTAATCCTACAGAATATCCCGCAATTTGATTGAAATGATGAGAATAGATATTATTTCCGTCGTTCCAGATTTGCTCTCAGGCCCGTTTAGCAATAGTATTTTGCAGCGTGCTCAAGATAAATCTTTAGCCAAAATACACGTTCATAATTTACGTGATTTTGCAACGGATAATTATAAATCAGTCGATGATTACCAATACGGAGGCGGCGCTGGTATGGTCATGACTCCCGAGCCTATAGAGGCTTGTATTGAAAAGCTGAAAGCAGAGAGGCATTATGATGAAATCATCTACGTAACACCCGATGGCAAGACTTTTCAGCAACGCTTAGCCAATCAGATTTCGCTTCAACAAAACATCATCATTCTTTGTGGGCACTACAAAGGCATTGACCAACGTGTGCGCGATGAGTATGTCACCATGGAAATTTCCATCGGTGATTTTGTGCTGAGCGGCGGCGAATTGGCCGCAGCTATAATTGTGGATGCAGTAGTGCGATTGCTACCTGGCGTCTTGAATGATGAAACTTCTGCACTTACGGATTCTTTTCAAGATAATTTGCTGGCCCCAGCTGTCTACACACGTCCGCCCGAATGGCGTGGCAGAAAAGTCCCTGAAGTACTGCTAAGCGGGAATTTCAAGGCCATTGATGAATGGCGCCAAAAATCTGCAGAAATACGGACGGCTGAGCGTCGGCCTGATCTTTTAAGCGACTAATCTTTGCTATTTTTTCTAAGCCTTAAAAAATTTTTGCTCTCCTCCCCCATTTATGAACCATTGACATCAAACATATAAGTGCTTCCCTTACTCTTCCTAACTAGTAAATAGAAAGAAATTTATTTTATTTTTTATTAAAATTAAGATAATTTAACATACAGAGTTGCACTTGAGGGAATAGCTAATCGTGTATTCAGATGGCGCACTGATGATTGGCACGATAAAGGGAATGTTTACGCTCTTGTTTAACTTACTATTCCCCGAAAAGGTTAAGAAATTGACCGATTACCCAATCTAATTAATTTTTATTTATGTTAAAGTTTTGACTTTTTTTGCATATATGTTTTATTTTATATAATTTCAATCTATTAATATTAAATATAAATTATTATGAAAAAGTTATTTGCATTTTTAGGTATTTTTTTATTTATTTCTTGTTCTGATGAGAAATTAATTATCAGATTTAAATAAAATTGAATTTAAGAACGGTGAGTTTATATTTAAATAATATCAGACATGAAATATTTAGTTTCTTTAGTTACATTTACGCTTACATTATATTTAGTTAATGTTATTTTTGAATTTAATCTTGATTTAAAATTAATTTTAATTGCTCCTATTCTTTCGACTATTATATATCATATTTTGGAAAAGAAATATATAAAGAAGAAATAAAAATATAAAATTCCAGGCGAAATGCTTGGAATTTTTTTATGCGTCCGTTAATGGAATAGATTGGCTGATCTAGACAAAAAACAATCATTCCTAGCGTAATGTACAAACCTATGATTATTTTGAGAGTATGGTTGTAGAATTCAAAAAAGAAGACAGTAGCTGGTTATTACTCTAACTTTGATCGCTGGATTGATTTTATGCTAAATGACATAGGTACTGACTGGTAAATCAACCTCAAAAACTAAAAGTTTTAGATACTACTTTAAGAGATTCCGATGTAGAACGCAAAATTGTTTTTCATCTGAAATTTGAAATTTTTTAAGGCTTTACAAATTCTTCATCACTCAAGGTCTTCATAAATGAAATGAGATTGTTTTTCTCTTCCTCTGTGAGTGGAATTCTGTTGTTATTTTCTTTTAAAATAGGATCTAGATTTTCGGCGTCCAATACGCCTTTATCAAAGTAATCTAAAACGTCTTTCAGCGTGGGAAATTGCCCAAAACTTCCATAAGGTGCCGTGTATTCAATATTTCTAAGTGATGGCACTCGAAATTTCATGTAATCTGCATTTTCTCCTGTCACTCTAGCTCGGCCGTGTTCTTCCACTAAATCAGGATTATAGGGGAAGCCCACATTTCTGAATGTTTGGTCTGTGAATAGAGCGGTACTATGGCAAATGGCACATTTTTTTTGAAAGGTTGCATAGCCTTTTTTTTCGTTTTCCGTAAATTTTTCACCTTGGTTTCTAATGACTTTATCGTATTTACTATTAGCGGAAATCAAGGTATATTCATACTGTGCCACGCTATTGAAAATACGCTCTGCTGTAATTTTTTTATCTCCAAAGGCTTTTAAAAATAGGTCTATATATTCTTTATCATTTTGAATTTTTTCTATGACGTTTAGGATAGAAGAATTCATTTCTTCGTGTGTGATGATAGGAACTATTACTTGTTCAGCCAGATCTAGCTTATTCCCATCCCAGTTATAATATTTCATGAAAGCCATGTTCTGAATCGGTGGTACATTTCGCATTCCTACACGATTATTTATTCCTATAGCTTGTTTATTATTATCTGCAAAGGCGTTTGATTTTAGATGGCAAGAGCTGCATGATATAGTATTATCTTCGCTTAATCTTTTGTCATTAAATAATTTTTTCCCTAGCTGAACCCCGTACTTTGTGGGTTTATTTTCTGCAAAGAAATAGTTTGCTTGAGGGAATTCTTTTGGGAAATTCAATGGAATTTCTTCATTTTTATAATCAACAGGCATTTCCACCCTATCATTATTGCAAGAAGACATTATTATAATTGTAAAAGAAAAAATTAGATATTCTATTACTTTTTTCATATCATCGAATTTATCATAGTGAAACAGGCGACCTACAAAGCCGCCTGCTTAACTAAACTATTAAAAAAACAATTATTTAACCCCTATTATAGAAAACATTCCTTTATTTTCTTTGCTATCACCTCCTAAGTTATCCACAAATACTTTCATATTATTAGCTGTATGAATACTTGGTGTAGCATTAGGATCTCTCCCTTCGCTAGCTAGAGTGATTTTAGTGTCCCCGCTTAATAATTTGTCAAAATCTGCTTTGATGATAATGGTCGGTGATTTATGACCTACTACTACGTTTTTAGGCAAATCCAATGTTATATCTCTATATGCATCGACTCCTTGCTTATAGCTTTCTGGTTCGTCTTTTTTCCCTTTCACAGTGCTGCCAGTGTGCACAGATAATGTTTTATTATCAACATCATAGAAGCCCTCTATTTTTGTAAAACGGTATCCTGTCCCCCATTCCCAGTGCATTTTGGTATCATTAGCACCTGCTGCTTCATAGAATTTCGGGAATCTAGTTTGGTCTAATGTATTTAATTCTGATTTTATTCCTAAGCCAAATTTAATTTGTTTATACTCACTAGCTGGAATATTACTTAGGGTGTAAGTTAGAGAGTATGGTTTAGCTTGGTCTATAACCGTAGCTCCTTTATCCAAATCATTGATATGATAAGGAAGTTCTTTTCCTTCAGATGTTACCAAACGAATATTACTAACAACATACTTAAGCTCCTGAAAATGATGGACTTGACCTTGTTGAGAGGTATGCTTAGTTGCTGCTGCAGAATTTGCATCACCTAGCACAATTGCCTTGTCTGCGAAAGTGTTTGTAAATTCTAAATTCACATCGTTCACAACAGGAATCGACTCCCCATCACAGGAAAACAATACAGCAGAAATTGCTGATAAAACTACGTACTTTCTTAAATTTTTCATTTTTTTTAAATTTTAATTAAACATTAATTTATTTTATACTATTATATTTTAAAAGTTAAATTTAACTGAGGTGAACAAATTTCGACCCATTCTTGGAATATTCCCCCAATCTGCATACGTGCTATAATACTCATTCAGCAAGTTTTCTGCCCCCACTTGCAAGGTCACCTTGTACTGATTGAACCTCCAATTATAGTCAGCAGATAAATTCCAGATCATATAAGCTGGAGTTGAATCTTCACCATAGAAGGGGCTAAAATTTCTTTGTTTAAAATCACCATTTAAACTGGTTTGTATACCAAAATTTCCTAAATGCGCTTGCAATGAGGTTTGATAATTGAGCGGCCTGATGAACGGAAGATTTCCAGATTGGTTATCTTTACCTCTAGCGTAAGTCAAGATCCCATTCCAGTGTAAATGCTTTAAAACATCATATCTAGCCTTTAAAGAAAGATTAAAAATCGTAGCGTAATCTAATGATGTATAAGCTTTTACGCCTACAGATTGATAATTCATAGGACTTCCCAGATTTAATATTTTGCCAATAATATAATTTTGAATATAGAAATAATTTGCCTGAGCTGTAAGACTAAACCTCTCTCCGCTAATCTCCGCACTTGCATTAATTTCATAAGAAATCTCGTTCTTCAAATCAGGATTTCCTATATAATCATATCTATCAAAACTGTTGTAGATGTAATATCCATAAGCTTCTGATACCGAGGGAGCTCTATGCCCATATCCGCTACCTAAAGAGAATTTAATCGGTTTGTAATCTGAATGATAACTCAAAAACAAACTCGGCAAAATTCTGTTTTTTTCTTGTGATGCCCCTGGATAAAAAATCCAATTAAAATCGGGGTATTTGGCATAATGATGATTTAAACCCAAGGAACCTCCAAAATTCACTTGGTGATTTCTTGAAATATCCCAAGCATTATTCATAGAAATTCCTGCATAGCTGGTAGTTACCCAAGGCCAAGTATAAGCAAACATGGTTCTTTTGCTTCTATCTTGCGGGTACATTCGCATCTCTGCAATAGATGAATTTTTATATGCATTCAATTGAATTTCAGATGAATAATCATTATTTTTCAAATTAATTTTAGACAATAACCCATAAGTTGTACTCCAGCCAGGCATATCCATATGCACCAAATTTTCTGGGCGAGTTGTATCATCCATATAATGTTCCATCGTATTGAAATACAGCTTTGTATCCCACAATCGAATCCAACTTTTCTCAAACAATTGCTTGTAAGAAACCGATGTAATAAGCCCCCTAGAAAGCCATAAATCCATAGGCAAAGCAGGAAAACCAACATCTTTTGCCATATCAAAAATTCCATCTAATCTCACCGAAGACAATTCGCTAGTTTTGTAAGCCACACCCAACGAGGTATTGAATTTTTTGAACTGAGAATGTTTGATTTCTTTTTGATTTCCATCAAAATAGTTTCCTGCTTGCCGATAAGAAATACTCGCATCTGCCACCCATTTTTCATTGGAAAACGAAACATTTCCTAAATTGAAGAACTGCTTATTATTTAGCTCAAAACCTGTTTGGTAAGAGCCTTTGAAGCCATTCTGTGCTGTTGTAAATCTAGATTGTTTTCTTTTCAACTCAATATTACCAGCAACCGTGGAACCATGCAATCCGCCCTCTTGCCCTGATTTTATATCAATCCCAGCAAGATTATTGCTCTCAACATATGACGTCACAGGATCCATTTTATCTGTACAAGCACCAAAAACATGCATCCCGTCAATCGTTATCGTAGAACGTTCCGTGCTCATGTTATTCAACAAAGGTTCCCACGCATATGCTCCTCGCTTGATGAAACTAATCTGCTCTGATGACGCTAAAAACTCATCAACAGAAACCGCCATTTTCATTTCTGTTTCAATATTTCTCTTAGCTTCCCCAAAAACCTCAATGGTTTTTAACTCAACATTCTTCAGGCTATCCACTTGAAGTTCAGCCTGTTGAGCAAACATTGAAGTCCCAGCGAAAAGAAATAATATCAGCAGTTTTCTCCTTCTCATTTCCATTTCAAAATAAAATATCTATATGCAGTTCACCTTTCTCACCCTCAATGCCTGGAGTAAATTTTTTAGATACCTCAGTTCCCTTAATGATTTCTTTAGCTTTATTCAGCAAAATAAAATTCAAGGTCCAGTTCCCCGTCATGGTGTAATTTACCACTCCATGATAGTTTCCATCCTCTTTTTGAGTCAAATCAACATTATTCGGTGATGAATGATTTCCCATAGAAGGCTCTGGCATTCTAGGGTCTAGCAGCAGCGTATAACCTTCTGCCTTTGAGTAAGAAAATTGAGACGCATCTGGGTACTCACCTGCTGATTGAGCTGGCTCATCGTATTGATAAACCCCTGCAATTAATTCATTTTCTGCAACTTTGGGGTTTAGTGGAGCAATCAAAGCAATACAATATTTTTTACCATCATTCCCCACAAATTCAGTCATGTTTAAGTTTTTATTTTCCTGCTCAGCTACTTTAAAATTCTGATTTACTGTATATTTTTGATTTCCGTCTGTGAAAGAAATATACAAATTCCAATTATTGGATTCATTAATTTTATTAAATACCGAATAGCCTTTATAATACTGATTATCTGACTCATAAGTTAACTGATATTGATGCGGACAAGTTGATTTCTCAGCATTGTCATCAATGAAAATTGGTGAAAAAGTAACTTCTGAATCTTGAACGGGCTGATTTGTTTTAGTATTCAAGATTTTCAAACGGATTTCATTATATCCTTTATAGAAAACTCCGTTTAAAGAAGAAATACTGATTTGATATTCATCTTTTTTGAAAGACATAGTTTCTTTAAATTCAATTGATTGAGGAATTTCTCGTCTGATTTCAGCTTCAAAATCTGTTTTGTCTATCGTACAAGAAAATAGCATAAAAAAAACTGCCACAATCATAAAAATTTTGGAATAGATCATCCTTTTGATAAAATTTAAAATTTGGAAATATTATTTTTTTAAGCCTTAAAAAATTTTGGCTTTAAAATTTAAGCAGGCTCTGGAGACATTTCTACTATCAAACGTTCAATGAAATCCTCTTTCTATGACGGGTAAAAACACTATCAACACAAAGTCTATGAATTAAAATTCAGAGATTTTTTAAGGCTTAGAAAATTTAAATGTAGAAAAGGGATTTTAGACGATTGGAGGTCTAAATAGCGTTGAGTTAAAGTCGTAAAAATAAGTCTCTTGGTAAGAGAAGTTCGCCTCGACTAGCTGTTGTAGCTTCATCATATTTTTGATAGGATGATGAGCAGTCATTTGGCAAATTACGATTTCTTTTTGATTAGATGAAAATTGAGGTTTCTCATCTCCTTCGGCATCTGTAGCCTTTGCCAATTGCTTATTGAGGTGACATGTGCCATGGCAGTTTGAGTTTTTTTCCTCTTTATTAATGCAAAGTTCATTTTTGATGTAATCATAAAAAATCGCATATTCTATCCAAGGCAAAATTGGCTTGAATAGAATAAATAAAGATAATATGATGATACATCTCTTCACGTGCACAAAATTATGGTGAATTTTTAAATTTCGCAAATTAAAAAAAGACTTTTCTGTCTTTTTATGGTTTTTTTAAGGCTTAAATGAAAATTTAAAGAGTGAAATCAAGAGGTAAACTCAAGTTAATACGTGTTAATACGTGCGGCTAACCCTTAGACATTAATTTTTGCTCGCATCTATTCCCCGTTCATTTTCTTCAAAATATTTCAAAAGCTTCTCGGCACGGTGCAGCCCAACCACAGATTCTAATTCTTCTAAACTTGCTGCCTTGATTCGCTTGATGGATTTAAACTTCTTCAAAAGGTTTTGAATTGTTTTAGCTCCAACGCCAGGAATTTCTTCCAGCTCAGATTTGAAACCACTATTGGAGCGCCGTGTTCGGTGGTGTGCTAAGCCAAAACGATGTGACTCATTACGAACGTGCTGCAAAACCTTCAGCGTCTCCGAGCTCTTATCTAAATACAGCGGAATGCTATCATCTGGGAAGAAAATTTCTTCTAACCGCTTTGCTATTCCTAAGATAGACACTTGCCCACGAATGCCCAAGCGGTCTAAACTTTTTACTGCAGAACTCAGTTGCCCTTTCCCTCCATCAATCACAATCAGTTGGGGCAGTGTTTCGCCTTCATCTAGCATTCTTTTGTAGCGACGGTACACGACTTCTTCCATACTCGCAAAATCGTTGGGCCCCTCTACACTTTTCACATTGAATTTTCTATACTCTCTTTTGCTGGGCTTCCCACCTCGGAACACTACGCAAGAACTTGCCGGGCTAGTCCCCTGAATATTGGAATTATCAAAACCTTCAATATGATATGGCTCTTGCGGTAAGTGTAAATCTTTTTTCATTTGCCCCATAATCCGTTTGGTATGACGCTCAGGGTCAACGATTTTGGTCTGTTTTAATTTTTCTATACGATAATATTTCGCATTACGCTCAGAGAGTTCAACGATGCGTTTTTTATCCCCAATAAGTGGGACGCTAATTTTAGTCTGTGGAATCTCAAAATCTACCTCAAAGGGCAAATAAATTTCCTTTGCTGTAGACGGAAATCGCTCGCGCAGCTCAATAATGGCTTCCTCTAAAATATCGGCATTGCTCTCGTCTAATTTCTTTTTGATTTCAGAAGTGTGACTGCGGATAATTGCTCCATTTACAATATTGAAAAAATTCACATAAGCATAGCTTTCATCAGAAATGATGGAATACACATCAACATTGGTAATCGATGGGTGAACTACCTGCGATTTGGCTTGATATTTTTCTAGGGCTTCTAATTTTTCTTTAATCTTTTGTGCCCGCTCGAAGTCTAAATCCTTAGCAAAACCTACCATCTTCTCTTTCAGATAATGCTTCGCTTCTTGGAAGTTCCCTTTCAGAATCTGCCGTGCATTCTCAATCATACTCATATAATCTGCTTCCGTTTGCAAAGCCTCACACGGCCCCAAGCAATTATCTAAATGATATTCTAAGCAAACTTTATATTTCCCCTCTTGAATTTTCCCTTCAGACAAATCATAGTGGCAGGTTCTGAAAAAATAAATTTCCCGAAATAGCGACAAAAGAATTTTAGCAATCTTTGGGCTGGCATAAGGCCCAAAATACTCTGACCCATCTCGAATAATAGTTCTTGTGTAAATAATACGAGGGAAACGTTCTTTTTTGATGCAAATCCACGGATAAGATTTATCATCTTTCAGCATCACATTGTAGCGTGGCTGGTATTTTTTTATCAAATTATTTTCTAGCAAAAGCGCATCAAATTCAGTATTGACTACAATTACTCTGACGTCTTCAATCCGCTTTACCAGCATTCTTGTGCGTGCGATCTCATGCGTTTTGTTAAAATAAGAATTGACTCGTTTTTTTAGATTTTTCGCCTTCCCTACATAAATAACCTTCCCAGTTTTATCTAAATATTGATAAACACCAGGTTTATTGGGTAAAGTTTGGAGTTTCAGTTGTAGCGATTGATTCAAGCCTGTCTGAATTTTAATACAAAATTAAACAATTTCTTCCACCTCCACCCTCTCGTGCAAGTAAACCAAGAATTTTTGCACCACCAGAAAACCCAATTCATTCAATGCTTTAGCATAGAAATTCAACTGCTCTCCGTAGCGAGCGTTTTTCGCCCCAGTCTTATAATCAATTAAAACCCATTGGTTTTCTTGAATTTTCACCAACCTATCTGGGCGGAAAATCTCACCATCTAAAGCCACAAAATCCCTTTCGTTTAAATTTTCTAAAGGCTTAAAAAATTTCTCCAATTTCGGATGATGAAAAACTTGATCAAGATAAACTTGAAATTCCTTCGTTTGTTCCGCTGTAATGACTCCCTCTAATTCCAATTTCTCTAAAACCTGCATAGAGGCCGCACTGTGCGGAATCCGCTCCAAAATCAAATGAATTTGCTTGCCAGTAATGCGAGACACATTCCTTTCACTCTCTAAATCCGCATGCTCTGTACTGATTAGGATTTTATTTTGCCATGCATCTGCACGGTAATTTAAGTCCATGAATTTCAGCTCCCCTTCTGCTGATTCTTTTTTCTCTTTTTTTTCTAAAGCTTTAAAAATTCCTTTCTCATAAATGTTCCCTTCGCCAAATTGCTTCACGTAATTGAGGAGAAGCTTGTACAACCATTTTTTTGACTTCTCCACGGCTGGCCCAAACAGGTAAAGTTGCTGCTCTGCCCGCGTGGTTGCCACATAGAAGACATTGACTTCATCTAAAATTGTATGATTCACCTCATCTTCATAAGCAGCCTGCATCTGCGGTGGTAAATTCGTAGTATCTTTTGCCGCTTCTACATAAATGCGCTCTACGTCTTCATTTTCTAAATCCACCCAAATGCCGTCAATCTTCATTTCCCAGTCGCAGAAAGGCAAAATCACAATCGGGAATTCCAAACCTTTAGATTTATGAATTGTCATTACCAAAACTGCATCATTCCCCTCGGGCAGATTGACGCTGAGTTTATGTTCTAAACTCTGAAAGTGCCGCAGCCAATCGCTTAAATCTCCGTTTTGTTTCTGCTGGAATTTCAAAATCTCGTCTAAATAGCGAATTAAATAGGTTCTTTCTTGATTCTCTAATTGGAATTTCTGAATTAAATACTCAGTCAAATCAAATAAGCTTAAATTCTGAATGAAATTTAAATCTAATTGTAAACCTATTTTTTCTAAAGCTTTAAAAAATTCTATCGTATTTTTCTCTTTGTTTTCGAAGACAAAAGGAGCAAATTCCTCTTCAGAGAAAAAGTTTAATTTCTTAAGTTGACGTAGAAATTCAAATCGAAGCTCTGGCTTTTGCGGTTCATTATAAAATCTAAAAAAAGTTTGCAACAGTTGAATCACAGCTGATTCTCTGAGCAGCAGAGATTCATTGGAAATCACGGGGATTTCTTTTGCTTTTAGAAACTCACTCACCAAGATTGCTTCGCTTTTCCATCGGCAAAGAATCGCAATCGAGCTCAACGGGTAATCATTGGCTAAGATTCGCTGAATTTGCAGCAAAATCTGCTTCAATTGTGCTTCTTTACTCTTCAATCCCATTGCCTTAGAGTCGCAAATTTCTATCCGCACATAGCCGCCCTTTCGGTGATTGACTTTTTGCTGATTCCCTTCGATATAAATTTTCTCAAAATCTGGCTCAGGCAATTGAGGAGCTACCCAGCTAAAAAAATGATTGGTAAACTCAATTACGTTCTCAGCACTTCTGTAATTGGTGTCTAGGTGAAAAAGTTGTGCTGGGTAAATTTTATGACGCAGCAAATCTAGCATCAAATTCACATCGCCGCCGCGGAAGCGATAAATCGCTTGCTTGGGGTCGCCCACCAATGCAACTTCATGATTTTGTGCCAAAGCATCCTCTAGCAGTGGGAAAAGATTGTTCCACTGAATGCGTGATGTGTCTTGAAATTCATCGATGAAAAACTTATCATACCTTATCCCTAGCTTTTCGTAAATAAAATGTGCTGGCTGCTGCTGAAGATGTTGACTGATGGTTTTATTGAAATCTGAAATCATCAAAAAGTTACCCTCCTGCTGAATGTGGTGAATGTAGCCGCTGAGCTCACTGAGCAAAATTAAGGCGTTCAGTTTCTTTAGAATTAATTGAAGGATTTCATGCCGAGCTATTTTTTCTATGATTTTTTCATAAATATTTTTTAAGCCTTCAAAAATCTCTTCAATTTTTTGGCAATCAGAATCTGAAGTTTTGCTAGAAGTTAATTTTCTTTCTTCAAAAAAATTCAGCACATAGTTATTAGACTTTTTGATTTTCCCCTCAGTATTTTCTTTAAAAAATCCGTAGACGCCTCTGTTTGATTGGAAAAATGCTTCTGGGGGGATCCCATTTTCATTAATTTCATAGATGGCTTGCTGAGCAAGGTTTTTTATTTCATGCTGAATTTCAAATTGCTCTTTTTGTTTTTTTTGCCTGAAATTCTCTAAATACTGAATTCCCTTTTGATGGAACTTCTCTAATTCTGCTCGGAATTCATCTTCGAAGGATTTCTTAGCATCTTCGGCGAGCTCATAAGAAACATCCCAAGAACGGTCTTTTTGCATATTATTGAGTGCCATTTCTGTGATAATGGCACTTAATTCGTCGCCCACTTCTAGATTAGAAAATAGCAAATGAGTTGCTTCGTCGATGATTGGGGCGGCCTCCATTTCTACATCAAAATTGTAAGATAAGCCCATATCTTTGGCAAATGAACGCATCAAACGGAGATTGAATGTGTCTATCGTACTGACATTGAACAGTGAATAGTGATGGATGATTTCTTGCAAAGTCTTCTTGGCGCGTTGCTGTAGATTTTCTTCTGAAATTTCTAAAGCCTTTAAAAATTCTTGGTAATAATTACTTTCACTTGGTTTTTGGGCTAAAGTTGACAGTTCTTTCAAAATTCGGGATTTCATTTCTTGTGCAGCTTTGTTGGTAAAAGTCACCGCCAAAACGTGCTGAAATCTCCGTGGTTGACTGCTCGACAGAATGTACCGCAACAATTCCTTCACCAAGGTATAGGTTTTTCCTGAGCCAGCGGAGGCGTTGTAAATCTTCAGAGGAGAGTTTAATTCCATTTGATAAAAGTAATGAATTTGAAATTTATATCGTCTCTAATTTTTCAATGCGTGATGAAAACTTTACTTTTGCAAAAATTTTATCACATGGATCAAAGAGCACTCCTGTTTTCGACCCGTCAAAGTAAGGCTTTGGCAGAAGAAATTGCAATATCTTACGGGCAATCTTTAGGGAAAATCGTATTTCAAGAATTTAGTGACGGAGAATATCAACCTTCTTTTGAGCAAAGCATCAGAGGCGCACGTGTTTTCTTGATTGGCTCTACGTTTATGCCTGATATTAATTTAATGGAAATGCTCTTGATGTGCGATGCTGCCAAGAGGGCTTCTGCAAAGAATGTGACGGCGGTGATTCCCTATTTTGGCTATGCCAGGCAAGACCGAAAAGACAAACCCCGTGTGCCAATCGGGGCTAAGCTGGTGGCAAATCTACTGAGTGCTGCTGGTGCTACTCGCATCATGACTATGGATTTACATGCCGACCAGATTCAAGGTTTTTTTGAAATTCCAGTAGACCACATTTATGCTTCTACGATTTTGGTAGATTATGTTCAGAACTTAAATTTAGATAATCTAATGATTGCTTCCCCAGATATGGGGGGAGCTAAACGTGCCAATGCGTATGCCAACCATTTAAATTCTGATATCGTTATTTGCTATAAGGAACGAAAAAAAGCAAACAAAATTGAGCGAATGATGCTGATTGGTGACGTAAAAGATAAAAATGTAATTTTAGTAGATGACATGGTAGATACTGCTGGCACCATAACCAAAGCTGCAAATCTAATGATGGAAAAAGGAGCTAAAAGCGTTCGTGCTATGGCTACTCATGCAGTTTTATCTGGGCAGGCTTATGAGCGCATTCAAGAATCTGCACTAGAAGAATTAGTTGTAACAGATACAATTCCTCTAAAAAGAAATGATGTAGATAAAATTAAAGTTGTATCTTGCGCACCGTTATTTGCTGAAGTAATGCATTTGGTGCACAACAAAGA
The DNA here is from genome assembly GCF_951229915.1 of Candidatus Ornithobacterium hominis. Lineage (GTDB taxonomy): Bacteria > Bacteroidota > Bacteroidia > Flavobacteriales > Weeksellaceae > Ornithobacterium > Ornithobacterium hominis. The sequence goes on from NZ_OX579588.1 coordinate 1,808,323, forward strand.
ATCTATTAGCAATAAATTTGTAATTTAATTATTAAAATAAATATAGTAAAATGAAATCATTAACGATTCAAGGGAAAAAAAGAGAAAGCGTTGGAAAAACGAGTACACGTGCCCTGCGTAATGCTGAACGAGTACCTTGTGTTGTTTACGGTGGAAGCGAGCCCATCCATTTCTCTGCCAACGTGCGAGAGTTCAAGGACTTAGTCTACACCCCGGAAGCACACATTGTAAATCTTGAGCTAGAAGGTGCAGACTCTGTAAATTGTGTTTTACAAGACATTCAGTTTCATCCAGTGACTGATGAGATTTTACACATTGATTTCTATGAAATCAATGAGAATAAACCAGTTGTAATGACTGTTCCTGTAAGGCTAGAAGGTAGAGCACGTGGTGTGATGGCTGGTGGTGTATTACGATTCAACCAAAGAAACTTAAAAGTAAAAGCGATTCCGTCTAAATTGCCAGATGAAATCGTGGTGAATATTTCTTCTATGCGAATTGGCCACAAGAAATACATCAAAGATCTGCGTGTAGACGATTTTGAATTAGTACACCCAGATAACCAAGTTGTTTGTATGATTAAAACGGCTAGAACTGCTATTGCTATTGCCGATGATGATGAAGATGAAGAAGATAGCGAAGCAGCAGAAGACCAAGCAACTGAAGCCGCAGAGGGTAACAATGATTCTGCTGAAGAAACTCAGGAGTAAAAATTTTTTAAGCCTTAAAAAAAGTCATTCTAAATTATCTTTAGAGTGACTTTTTTATAATATCAAACAATCGATTTAAAATTTCTTTTTAGCATATTTGTAGTCTAAATTGATTCAATGATGTATCAATCTTTTTTCAAACGAATCTTTGATTTCTCTTTAGCTTTATTGGGTTTTATCTTCTTATTACCCATCTTCATCATCGTTTATATCAGGTTGTATATTGCAAATCATGGCAAACCTTTCTTCTTCCAAATCAGACCTGGAAAGAACGAAAGGCTATTCAAAATCATCAAGTTCAAAACCATGAACGATAAAAAAGATGCTCAAGGCAATTTGTTACCTGATGCAGAGAGATTAACTTCCGTTGGGCAATTCGTGAGGAAAACTTCACTTGATGAGATTCCTCAATTAATTAATGTCATCAAAGGTGATATGAGCTTAGTCGGCCCTCGCCCTCTACTGCCAGAGTATTTGCCGCTGTACAATGAGCATCAAAAGAAAAGACATAAAGTTAGGCCAGGCATCACAGGTTGGGCTCAAGTAAACGGAAGAAATGCCATATCTTGGGAGCAAAAATTTGATTATGACGTGTGGTATGTTGAAAATTTAAATTTTATTTTGGATTTAAGGATTATTTACTTAACTTTCTTGAAGGTTTTTAAATCAGAAGGGATTTCAGCCAAAGGGCAAGTAACGATAACTAAATTTACTGGAAACGCAAAGTAGAATGGTGATTTTTGGCGCAAGCGGACACGGCAAAGTGGTTGCCGATATTATCAAGCTAGAAAATAAATTTAGTGTCGATTGTTTTTTGGACGATGCTGAGAAAGGAGATTCTTTTTACGGATTTCCTCTTTATTTAAGAGAAGGCTACTTTCAAGAAATTAAAAATTTATTCATCGCCATAGGAGATAATAGAATAAGAAAGAAAATTCATGGTGAATTTAACGTTAATTTCCCTTCTATTAAACATCCTTCAGCTATTTTATCAAATTCTGTAACAATAGGAGAGGGAACCTGTTTTATGGCGAATTCTACAGTGAATGCAGATACCAAAATCGGGAAGCAGTGTATCGTAAACACGAGTGCAAGTATAGACCACGATTGTGAAATTGGTGATTATGTTCATGTTTCACCTAATGCTTCGTTAGCTGGGAATGTGAGCGTGGGCGAATTAAGCCATATAGGAATTGGAGCTTCAATCATTCAAGGAATAAATATTGGTAAAAATGTTATGATTGGTGCAGGGAGTGTAATTATCAATAATATTCCTGACCACTCAATTGTAATTGGCGTCCCTGGAAAAATAATAAAGAAAAATGAGTGACGAAAAAATATGGTTGTCTTCTCCACACATGGGAGGGGAAGAGTTAAAGTATATTCATGAAGCTTTTGAGCAAAACTGGATTGCTCCGCTTGGTCCAAATGTGAATGAATTTGAGAAAAGCTTAGAAGATTATTTGGGGAACAATGTTTCTGTAGCGGCCTTATCTTCGGGCACTGCGGCTATTCATCTAGGTTTAAAATTATTAGATGTTCAAGCTGGCGATGAAGTTATTTGCCAAAGCATGACGTTTGCCGCTTCTGCTAATCCCATACAATATTTAGGCGCGAAACCTATTTTTGTGGACAGTGAAATAGAGACTTGGAACATTTGCCCGCAAGCGCTGGAAGATGCCATTAAAGATAGAATAAAAAAAGGGGTGAAGCCAAAAGCCATTATTGGCGTTCATCTATATGGAATGCCTTATCAACATAAAGAAATAAGGGAGATTTCAGAAAAATACGAAATTCCTGTTTTGGAAGATAGTGCAGAAGCTTTAGGTAGCTTCTATGACGGGAGGGCCTGTGGAACTTTAGGAGATATTGGCATTTTAAGCTTTAACGGGAATAAAATTATTACCACTTCGGGCGGTGGAGCCTTAGTAGCACATTCAGAGGAAATTAAAAATAAAGCCGTTTTCCTTGCGACTCAGGCTCGTGACGATGCTCCGCATTATCAGCACAGCGAAATCGGGCACAATTATAGGCTGAGCAATGTCTCTGCTGGGATTGGGCGAGGGCAAATGAAGGTTTTGAACCAATGGGTAGAAGCTAGAAGACAGGTTTTTGAATTTTATAAAGGCTTTCTAAAGGATTTTGAACATATTGTTTTGCAGAGTAATCCTTCAGATAAATTCTCACCAAACAGATGGCTAACGGCTCTTTATTTTGACGATAAAAATGGATATGATTTGAGAGAAAATTTAAGGCTTAAATTATTAGAAAAAAACATTGAATCTAGGCCATTATGGAAGCCCATGCATTTGCAGCCAGTCTTCAAAGATTTCCCATACTATGGCTCTTCTGTTTCAGAAAACCTCTTCAGTAAAGGAATTTGTTTGCCAAGTGGTTCTAACTTGACTTTAGAAGAAAAAGATAGAATAAAAAGAGTTATAATAGATATTTTATAATTATGCCTAATTCAGCAGCTAAACAAAGAAAAAATTTATATAATCAAACCAAATCATTAGCTGGTAAGATTTACAATATGGAGCACCTGCCCCGGTGGGCTGTGTTGCTTATTGATGTTTTTATTATTTCTTGCTCTTTACTTATCACTTATACTTTTATGCATTTATGGAATGTAGTAGATGGCTTCAGTCCGTTAAATGACATTTACAGTATTTTCATCGTCTTTATCATTTCGGTCATCTATTTGCTTTCTTTTAATATTTCATCAGGCGTCATTCGGCACTCTTCATTGCATGATATTATAAAAATTAGCTTGGCCTGTACGCTAAATCTTTTCACATTACTTGCCATCTCTTATGGGTATTATTATTTAAATGAAATCAAGCTTTTCTATGACCCTTCTATTATATTTCACTCCATTATTAGTTTTTTAGGCTTGATTCTATTTCGATTTTATGTCAAGCTAGCTTTCATTAATTTCACTAAATGGTTTAACTCTGAAAACAATGAAAATATCTTGGTTTTCGGTACAGACGAGGGAGCTGTTGCCATAGCTAACACCATCAAAGACAGAAATCAAGTATTTAATTTAAAAGGCTTTATAAATCCTAAAAATATCTCTTCCAAAAACCGAATTTTATCAAAGAAAATTTATACAATCAATGATGTTTTAAACAATCAAGAGATTATAGACTCTATAAAAAGTGTGATTTTCGATGATGAATTTCTTAAAAACGATGAATTTGAGTCTTTGGCTAACAAACTTATTCAGAAAAACTACAAGATTTATCATATTCCCCTGAAAGTTTTTGATAAAAATGATAACTCTTCTGCTAATGAGATTCAAAGTTTAAAAATTGAAGATTTGCTTTACCGCGAGCAAATTACAATAGAAAATGATGAAATAAGCAAAAGACATATAGATAAGAATATTTTGGTAACGGGTGGCGCTGGCTCTATTGGGAGTGAAATTGTGAGAAAGGTTGCTCAATTTAGCCCCAAAATAATTGTAGTTGTAGACCAAGCTGAGACTCCACTTAATAGCTTGAAATTGGAATTAACCGAATCTTTTCCTAATCAAAAGTTTGTTTTTCATCTAGCCGATGTAAGTAATAAATATCGCATCGAACCACTCTTCAAAAAATATAATTTCTCTATGGTTTACCATGCGGCTGCTTATAAGCATGTTCCCATTATTGAAGAAAACCCTACAGAGGCGATTAATGTTAATATTATTGGCTCTAAAATTTTAGCTGATTTATCTAATAAATATAAAATCAATCGCTTTGTGATGGTGTCGACAGACAAAGCGGTGAACCCGACTAATGTCATGGGAGCTTCTAAACGGGTGGCTGAATTGTACGTTCAATCTCTTCAAGAGAAGCCTGAGAATACAACAAAGTTTATCACTACACGTTTTGGGAATGTGCTGGGTTCAAATGGTTCTGTTATTCCACTTTTTAGAGCTCAAATAGAGAAAGGCGGACCAGTAACGGTGACACATGAGGAAATCACACGCTATTTCATGACGATTCCAGAGGCTTGTGAACTAGTCTTGCAAGCAGGAACGATGGGGCATGGTGGCGAAATCTTTGTTTTTGATATGGGCGAGCCTGTTAAAATAATAGATTTAGCTAAAAAAATGATAAAACTAAGTGGGCTAGAGCCATATAGAGACATCCCCATTCATATCACTGGACTTAGGTCTGGCGAAAAGCTATATGAAGAATTATTAAGTGATAAATCGACAACTCTCCCCACATATCATGATAAAATTATGTGTTCTAGAGATGAGAGAATTCCTTATGAAGTCATTTCAGATAAGATACAAAAATTGGCAAGAGCATCTATCAAAAGAGATAAGGTTGAATTAGTGCTAATGATAAAGAATATCGTACCTGAATTTATTAGCCAAAATTCAGAATTTGAAAATTTAGATTAAATATTTTATTTTTTTACTTTTGTTTAAGATTCCTATTTATGAAAAAAATAATTTTAACCTTTCTAATTGTTTTTACGATTACCTCTTGCCGTACACAGAAAGATGTTTTGTATTTACAAAATATTGACAATATCCCTATTGAATTAGATAATTTCACCAACCCTACCATCCAAAGAGGGGATGTGATGACCATTATTGTAAGTGCTTATGATGAGGCTCTAGTAAAACCTTTTAACTTAGGAGGAGGAATCGCTAACACTACAAATAAAGCGACGGCTGAGCTTAACCCCAATTCATATTTGGTGGATGGCGAAGGTAACATTGAATTTCCAATGCTGGGGACCATCAATGCTGCTGGTAAGACAAGAAAAGCTCTTTCAGATGAACTTCAACAAAAAATTTCAGAATTCATTAAGAATCCTATGGTAAATATTCGAATCATGAATTTTAAAGTAACCATGCTAGGTGAATTTAACAAGCAAGGGGTCGTTAATTCAACCTCTGATCGCATTAACATCATGGAAGCTATTGCCAATGCGGAGGGAATGTCTTATTATGCTATTCGTGATTCAGTTATGCTAATTAGAACCATTGATGGGAAAAGACATCATACCTTTGTTAATTTACATGATGCTAATTTAATGAATAGCGACTATTATTACTTGAGACAAAATGACATTTTATATGCCTTGCCTACAAAATCAAGAGCTATGGAATTTAACACAAAACCTATAACCTCTGTATTAACAGTACTTGGGTTTTTAACTGCAATTATTGCTTTATTTAAATAGATAGATGAAAACTAACAATATCCAAAATCCTTTTTTAGAAGAATCATCCTTTGAAAGAACAGCAAAATTAAGAGAGAGTATAGCAGCTTATATTAGAAGATGGCCTATTTTTTTAATCAGTATTTTATTCTTTTTATTTGTAGCTTGGCTATATACGCGTTATTTAACTCCGGTTTATGAATCTAATATAAAAGTTTTAATCAAAGATTCTTCAAAAGAATTAGGTGCCAACATGTTATTAAGCAATTCTGGGGCGCAAAGAGCCATGTTTAATAGTTTAAATGATGAGGTAGAAATTATTAAATCCTATCAATTGGTTCAAAAAGTTATTAACAATTTAGATTTATCTAATACTTATATAAAACGAGGCAAAGTCATTGATGTAGAGGTATATAAAAACGAACTTCCTATTTTATTAAAAAACTTTACCCCCGATTCATTGATTCATACCACAACCATGGAAATTGAATATAATTTGCCTAAAATAAAAATCACATCGGGTGAAGTGACGATTGATACCGAGCTTAATCAAGCTTTTAAAATAAATAAACAAAGTTTCTCTTTTTACAACAATCCCCATAATAATCATAGTACGGTGGGGAGCTTTACAGTTATTTCTGCCCCTTCTAATTCCTTGACTAAAAGCTTAAAGAACGGAATTAGCATTGATTCTGAATATTACTCCAATGTTATTACTATTTCATTAGATGGAGCTAATACCAACAAAACTGAAGCTATTTTAGCTGAATTAGTGAGAGTTTATAATCAAGATGCAAAAAAAGATAAATCTTTAGAATTTGAAAAAACAGAGGAATTTATTGAGGAAAGGATTGCCATTCTCAATAGAGAACTTTCTGGAGTTGAAGGGGAAAAAGAAACCTTCCAACAATCGAATGATATTGCTAATTTACCTTCTGAAATTGTAGGTAGTATAGAAAGGAAAGATCAACTAGAGTCTCAACTATTAGAATTAGACACTCAATTAAGTTTAGCCAATACTTATAAGAGTTATGTAAATAATCAATCGCTAAGCGAAGTTTTGCCTAGCGATATCTCCAATTCAGGTAGGAATACAAACTCTGCGGTTTCTACCTACAATCAATTAGTTATGGAAAGGAATAATTTAATCGCAAATGGGGCTACTTCAAATCATCCAATGGTTAAAAATTTAGAAACAAGCATTTCATCAGCAAAACAAAATATTTTAACCAATATATCTAAACACCAAGAAGTTTTAAGAAGTACACGCAGAGATTTAACTTCACAGTTAACTTCTGCTTCTGGCTTCAAAAGACAAGCCCCTACATTTGAGCGTATAGCAAGAGACATTGACCGCCAGCAACAAATTAAAGAAAGTTTATATCTTCTATTATTAGAAAAAAGAGAAGAGGCCGCAATTTCTAAAGCAATTACTGAAGATAAAATAAAGATTATTAACCCTCCTTCAAGTACTGGCCCTGTATCTCCAATAAAGTCTAGATATTATTTGGGCGCTTTCGCTCTAGGTTTACTTTTACCCTTAGCTGGTATTTATATTAAAGAGTTGCTTAAAAATAAAATTGAAACACGCGATGATTTAGAAGAGTTAATCAATGGGAAGCCAATCGTTGGAGAAATCCCTCGCATAAATACTAAGCAAGATAAATATGTTGCTGTAAGAGGGGATTTGAGTAGTTTATCTGAAGCTTTCAGAATTATGCGTACAAATCTAGAATTTGTGATTTCTAAAATTCAACGAGACACCTCAAAAGCTGTAGTCATTTTAGTCACTTCCTCCATTAAAGGAGAGGGAAAGACTTTTATTTCCATGAATTATGCGCATACTCTAGGTCAATTAGAGGGTAAAAAAACTATCATCATTGGTTCAGATATTCGAAATCCACAATTGCATAAATTTGAGAGCTTAGAAAAAAATATTCTTGGCTTAACCGATTATTTATACCACGAAAATGATGATGTAGAACAATACATTCACACCTCTAAGGCAGACAACAAGATAGATATTCTTTTTTCAGGGAGAATACCTCCAAATCCTACGGAAATGCTGATGAGTTTGCGTTTTGAGAATTTGATTAAAGAATTGCAAGAAAAATACGATTATATTGTCATAGATTCTGCTCCATTAGTATTGGTATCAGACACTTATCATATCAGCAATTTAGCTGATGTTACTCTCTATGTTACCCGTTCTGAGCATACACCTAAAAACGTATTACGAGTTCCTCTAGAAGCTGAAGAAAAAAATCGTTTAAATCACTTAACTTTCGTTTTGAATGACATATCAACAGCCCATTCTGGCTATGCTTATGGCTACAAATATAACTATGGTTATGGATACGGATACGGCTTAAAAAATAGAAAACGTCCATTCCATGAACGTTTATTATCAAGTTTTGGTATAAATTTAAAAAAATGAAAAAACATATTTTAGTAACTGGAGCAGCGGGTTTTATCGGTTCAAACTTAGCTGAAACGCTTTTAGCAAAAGGCTATCAAGTTTCAGGATTAGACAACTTTGCTACAGGTCACAGAAAAAATATTGAAGCTTTCTTAGTTAACGAAAACTTTTCTTTCACAGAAGGAGATATTCGTGATTTAGCTACTTGCCAAGAAGCTTGTAAAACCGTTGATTTTATATTACATCAAGCAGCTTTAGGTTCTGTCCCTCGCTCTATCAATGACCCAATTACGAGCAATGATGTAAATGTAGGTGGATTTCTCAACATGTTAGTAGCGGCAAGAGATAATGGCGTAAAAAGATTTGTATATGCCGCAAGTTCTTCTACTTACGGTGATTCTATCGCTTTGCCAAAAATTGAAGATAAAATCGGAAAACCACTTTCGCCTTATGCTGTAACTAAATTGGTAAACGAAGTTTATGCCGATGTTTTTTACAAAACTTATGGATTAAACTCCATTGGCTTACGATATTTCAACGTTTTTGGCCGAAGACAAGACCCGAACGGAGCTTATGCAGCTGTGATTCCGAAATTTGTTTTACAATTTATGCAACACAAATCGCCAACCATCAATGGTGATGGCACATTTTCTCGTGATTTCACCTATATTGATAATGTGATTCAAATGAATCTGAGGGCGATTGAAACAGAAAATGAAGCAGCTTTCAATGAAGTTTATAACACTGCCGTTGGTGATAGAACAAGCATCAAAGGCATGGCTGAATTATTGAGAACATACCTTTCTGAATACGATGCCGAAATTGCTAACGTAGAAATTTTATATGGCCCAAACCGAAAAGGAGATGTCCCTCATTCATTGGCTTCTATTGATAAAGCGAAAGAAAAATTAGGCTACGAACCTACCCATATCTTCCAAGAAGGACTGAAGGAAGCAGTGGCTTGGTATTGGGAAAATTTACGTTGATTTATTTTAAATTCTAAATTTTGAACGGATCGGAAAAAAAGACATTATACTTTTAAATTTCAGACACTAAACACACATTACTCTTTGTACATTTTAAATTTAACTTAACGATAAGAACCTGATAATCAACACTAATTAAAACTATGAATCATAAAATTACAGTCATTGGATTAGGCTATGTCGGTTTACCATTGGCAAGATTATTTGCAGAAAAATATCCTGTGGTTGGTTTTGATATCAACCAAGAAAGAGTTGAAAAATTAAATCAAGGACATGACGATACATTAGAAGTTTCTGACGAATTATTGCAATCTGTATTGTTAAAACAAAATCCGACTCTAGGCGAAACTGGTTTGTTCAATTCAGCAAATGCAGAAGATATCGCTGACTCTACTATATACGTGATTACAGTCCCTACACCTGTAGATAAAAACAATCGCCCTGTTTTAACCCCTTTAGTTAAGGCCAGCGAAACCGTAGGTAAAGTTTTACAAAAAGGAGATATAGTCATCTATGAATCAACGGTTTACCCTGGAGCTACAGAAGAAGAGTGTATCCCAGTATTGGAGCAACATTCAGGCTTGAAATTTAATGAAGATTTCTTTGTAGGATATTCTCCTGAGCGAATTAACCCTGGTGATAAAGAGCATACCGTAGAAAAAATCTTGAAAGTAACTTCAGGTTCCACGCCAGAAATCGGTAAAGTGGTAGATGATTTATACAAATCTGTGATTATTGCAGGAACACACCTCGCCCCTACCATCAAAGTGGCTGAAGCAGCAAAAGTGATTGAAAATTCTCAAAGAGATATCAATATCGCTTTTGTAAATGAATTAGCAAAGATTTTTAATTTAATGGGAATCAACACCTTAGACGTTCTAGAAGCCGCTGGAACTAAATGGAATTTCTTGCCCTTCCGTCCAGGATTAGTAGGTGGGCATTGCATCGGTGTAGACCCTTACTATTTAGCCCAAAAAGCTCAAGAATATGGCTACCATCCAGAAATCATTTTAGCTGGTAGGAGAATGAACGATGGAATGGGCGAATACGTTGCTTCTGAGGTAATTAAGCTAATGTTGAAAGAAGACATTAAAATCAAAAATGCTAAAATTTTGATCTTAGGTTTCACTTTCAAAGAAAACTGCCCGGACGTTAGAAATACCAAAGTAATTGATGTGATTAATTCATTGAAATCATACAGCACAGAAGTTATAGTTTTTGACCCTTGGGCAAACCCCGCAGAAGTGCTACGCGAGTACCAAATTGAAACAACGCAAACTTTACCTAACGAGAAATACGATGCAATAGTTTTAGCCGTTTCTCACAAAGAATTTAAAGAGCTTGATTTAGCATCTTTGAAGAAAGATAACGCCGTGGTATATGATGTGAAGGGATTTTACTCTTCTTCTCTTGTAAATAAAAAGCTCTAGAATGAAAAAAACAATTTTAATCACTGGAGGAGCTGGATTTATTGGCTCACACGTAGTTAGGCGGTTCGTGAATGAATATCCTGACTACACCATCGTAAATTTAGATGCATTAACCTATGCTGGAAATTTAGAAAATCTGAAAGACATAGAAGAAAAACCTAATTATATATTTGAAAAAGGTGATATAACCGATGCTGATTTTATTGAAAAATTGTTTCAAAAATATCCGTTTGATGGAGTCATTCACTTGGCGGCAGAATCTCATGTAGACCGTTCTATCACCGACCCATTGGCTTTTGCTAAAACCAATATTTTAGGGACAATGATATTGTTGAACGCTGCCAAAGATTCCTGGAAAAACGACTTTGAAGGCAAAAAATTCTATCATGTTTCTACCGATGAAGTTTACGGGACTTTAGGCGAAACTGGCTTGTTTACAGAAGAAACCGCTTATGACCCGAATTCTCCGTATTCAGCATCTAAAGCGTCTTCAGACCATTTTGTGAGAGCCTATGGCGAAACTTATGGCTTGCCTTACGTGGTTTCTAATTGCTCCAATAATTATGGCCCAAATCATTTCCCAGAGAAATTGATTCCGCTTTTCATTAACAATATCATCAATGAAAAACCTTTACCCGTTTATGGCGATGGAAATTACACCAGAGATTGGTTGTTTGTGGTTGACCATGCCAGAGCGATTGATTTAATCTTTCATCAAGGAAAAAACAAAGAAACCTACAATATTGGAGGCTTCAACGAATGGAAAAACATTGATTTGGTGAAAGAACTTTGTCAGCAAATGGATGAAAAATTAGGCAGAGAAAAGGGCACGTCAGAAAAGCTCATCACTTTCGTGAAAGACCGTCCAGGGCATGATTTGCGTTACGCAATAGATGCCACCAAAATCAATCAAGAATTGGGTTGGAAGCCGTCGGTAACCTTCCCTGAAGGTTTGAAAAAAACCATAGATTGGTATTTTGACAATCAAGATTGGCTAAAAAATGTAACCTCTGGCGAATACCAAGATTATTACAAGAAACAGTATAATTAATTGGCGATTCGTTGTTGGTAAATAGGTAGATAAGGAATTAGATTACTTTGATTTTCAAACCAGTAAGTGATTAGCAGGTTTAAATATTAAAATAACAAATCATGCATTAAGAATTCAATTAAGGCTTAAAAAATTTAAATTTTTTAAGCCTTAATTTTTTTATTAATTTTATCCAACTTTTCAAAATCACAATCATACATACATATGCTTAAAATCACGATTGTAGCAGGAGCAAGACCCAATTTCATCAAAATTGCTCCGATAGTTAACGCTATTTCAAGACAAAAATCTGAAGGAAAAGCTTTGAATTACAGGCTTGTGCATACAGGTCAGCATTATGATTATCAACTAAGTGGAAGTTTTTTTGAAGAACTGAATATTCCCAAACCTGATGCTAATTTAGGCATCGGAAGTGGTTCTCAAGCCGAGCAAACTGCCAAAATCATGATGGCTTTTGAGCGTGAGTTGCTCGAAAACCCGTGCGATTTGGTCTTAGTTGTGGGCGATGTTACGTCCACTTTAGCTTGTTCTATCACGGCGAAAAAACTGCAAATTCCTGTAGCTCATGTAGAAGCAGGTATTCGTTCATTTGATTTTACCATGCCAGAAGAAATCAATCGCATGGTAACAGATAGTATTTCTGATTATTTTTTTACCACCACGCAAGAGGCTTCTAATTATTTAGTTTCCATTGGGAAAAATCCAGAAAACATCCATTTTGTAGGCAATGTGATGATAGATACGCTCAAAAATTTTGAAAATGAATTTAAAAAACCTACATTTTTTGATGAAAATTTTTTAAGCCTTAAAAAATATTTTGTCCTTACATTGCATCGCCCGTCTAATGTAGATGTAGAGCATCAACTGAATGAATTGGTAAGGTTTATTTGCGAAAAAGCTCAATCTATTCCCGTTGTTTTCCCGATTCATCCAAGAACCAAAAAAAAATTTACCACCGCTGAATTGCCAAAAAATTTAATCTTAACAGAACCTTTAGGCTATTTAGAATTTAACTATTTGGTGAAAAATGCTTTAGGCATTTTAACGGATTCTGGAGGCATTACCGAAGAGGCTACCGTAATGCGAATTCCGTGTATTACCCTGCGAGAAAACACCGAACGTCCAGAAACCATCAGCATTGGAACGAATGAATTAGCCGGAAAAAATTTAACCTTGATAGAAGTTTTAATGCAAAAAATCATAAAAAACGATTGGAAAAAAGGTGAAATCCCAGCAAAATGGGACGGAAAATCAGCAGAAAGGATTGTAGAGATTTTGGAAGAAATTAAACCCTGATTTCAAGAATTTAGACTAATGAAATAATTAAACTAATCAGCTATAAATCAAACAGTTTTATTTCAATTGTTTTATATACTTAGTGATGAAAAGTTTTCTGAATCTGATATTTTTTTATAGTTCATTCAAATCTATTTTGTAACTTGCGACTCAAAATTGAAGCAATTGTATCACATTGATAATCAATTTGATGTAATAAAACTCAGTGTTTGGAGTAACTTTTTTTATAATTTTTATAATGCACTAAGGGTAATAATATCTCTACGCATTTACCGCTTCATCATTGAATTTATTTCAATTAACGTTTATGAAAATAGAAAAAACAATCATCCAAGGCTGCTACATTATTGAGCCTACGATTTTTGAAGATGAAAGAGGTTACTTCTTTGAAAGTTTTAATCAGCAAAGCTTTGAGGAACTTTCTGGTTTGAAAACAAATTTCGTGCAAGATAATCAATCTCAATCTACTTATGGTGTTGTGAGAGGCTTGCATGCACAGCTGGGCAATTACGCACAAGCCAAGTTAGTCAGAGTTTTAGAGGGTGATGTAATGGATGTTGCCGTAGATGCGAGAAGAGACTCCCCTACTTTTGGAAATGTTGTGCAAGTGGAGTTAAGTACTGAAAATAAAAAGCAATTGTTCATACCAAGAGGCTGTTTGCACGGATTTAGCGTAATATCAGAAAAAGCCACTTTTTTTTATAAATGTGATAATTTTTATGACAAAGCATCAGAGGTTTCGGTAAATCCTTTTGACGAAAGTTTAGCCATAAACTGGAAAATTGCTAGGGATGAAGCGATTATTTCTGAAAAAGATAAAAATGCCTTATCTTGGTCTAAATTTTTAAAGGCTTAAAAAAATTTCTAATCTAAATCTGTGAAAAATTAATATGAAAGGAATTATTTTAGCTGGCGGTTCAGGAACAAGATTGCATCCATTAACTTTGGCGGTGTCTAAACAACTTTTGCCCATTCATGATAAGCCGATGATTTACTATCCGCTGTCTATCTTGATGTTATCAGGCATTCAAGAGATTTTAATCATTTCTACACCACATGATTTACCTAATTTTAAGAAGCTCTTGGGTGATGGTTCACAAATCGGATTGAAGTTGAGCTATGCAGAACAGCCTTCACCAGACGGATTGGCACAGGCATTCATCATTGGTGAAGAGTTTATTGGTAAGGATGATGTTTGCTTGGTATTAGGCGATAATATTTTTTATGGTGCTGGGCTATCACAAAAGTTGCAAAATGCCGTGAAAATGGTGAAAGAAAATAATAAAGCCGTCGTTTTCGGCTATCAAGTGCATGACCCTGAACGCTATGGCGTTGCTGAAGTAGATACGGAAGGAAATGTGCTTAGCATTGAAGAAAAACCTCAACAGCCAAAAAGTAATTACGCTGTGGTTGGCTTATATTATTACCCTAATTCAGTGGTAGAAATTGCAAAAAACGTGAAACCTTCTGCACGTGGAGAGTTGGAAATCACTTCTGTAAATGCGGCTTATTTAGAGCAAAAAGATTTAAAATTAGAGATTCTGTCTCGTGGTTATGCTTGGCTAGACACAGGTACGCATGAATCTTTGGTAGAAGCCACAGAATTTGTAAAAGCAGTAGAAAACCGAACGGGGCTAAAGATTGCTGCAATAGAAGAAATTGCCTACAAAATGGGCTACATCAGCAAAGAACAATTATTAAACAACGCCGAAATCATCAAAAAAAACAGCTACGGACAGTATTTATTATCTATATTATAAAACTACATTTAATTTATGAAAAAAAGCGGCGGTAATCGCTATGAATAGACCCAGTTTAACTGAAATAAACTACAATTTATTGTCTGAAGATTATGATGTCTTTAGATGCAATCAGTTCTATTTTGAAGAAAAATATTATTCAGGTAAAGATATTAAATAACGTGAATAATGTTTAAGCGACCTCAAGAAGTAGTTGTTTCTTTTCTTTGATGATGATGATGATTCTAAACGGAGTTGTTTAATTTCTTTTTCAAAAAGTTGGTTAAAATCATCGATAGTTACATGAATTTCTGTAATTTCATCTTCACACATAGGAGAAAGTGTTTGTTGTAATTAACTGTTATTCAATCACCAACATAAATATCTTACTCCTTTTTTACAACTTTTTTCTTATCCATTATTCACGTTAATTTAATTTCTAAAACAATAAAAGATAATAAATTTTTTATTAAATTGCAGGCTAATAAAATTAAAAGCTTTATCTATCATCTAGTAAAAAAATATCGTGAAAAACATTGCTATCATTCCTGCTAGAGGTGGCTCTAAAAGACTTAAAAATAAAAACATTAAACCTCTACTTGGAATCCCTTTGATTGGGTATAGCATCAAAGATGCTATCGCTTGCACAGAAATTGATGAGGTTTATATCACTACTGATTGTAAGGAAATCAAAGCTGTAGGCACTCAATTAGGGGCTAAAATCATTGATAGACCTAAAGAATTAGCTGGAGATTATGCTACTACCGTCTCTGCCATTCAACATGCTGTGGATTTTTTAGGTTTGCAGCCTGATGATAATATTGTTTTATTACAAGCCACTAATCCTTTGCGTCCAAAGAATTTAATCTCGGATACTCTTCATCTTTTTAATGAAAAAAAATTGGATAGTCTTTTTTCGGTCAGTAAAAATCATCATAAGCTAGGGGAAATAATAGATGACAAATTTTACCCCTCTAATTATGAGTTTGGACAACGAAGCCAAGATATGAAAAAACTTTATTATGAAAACGGATTAATTTATATTTCAAAAATTCGTTTAATCCAACAGGGTGTTATATTCAATAGTGAGTCATTCCCTTATTGTATAGATAAGAATTTCCCTATCGTAGACATTGATTATTTAGAAGATTTTCAATACGCAGAATATTTATTAAAATCCATATGAATAATGTTTATGCGGTGGCAAAAAGTAGTTAGTTAGTTGTTTTCATTAATCCGTTGTGTATTTAGTTCAAGATCATTTTAATATTATTGATATTTCTGTCAAAGACGAATTTATTGAATCCAAAAGACCGATAATAAAAATTTATTTTATAGATTTGAATCAAGTTTTGGCATAATGGAAATTATTGACTTTGTCTCCTTTTTATTGAAAAAAGTTTTTAAACCTATTGAAATACCTAATGCCTTCGTTGAGGAAGCTTTGGAAATTACTATAAAAGATGTAAACTATCATTTCCCATTATTAGAAAGAGAGTTTATTATTCAGAATATTACTTGTAATAACAATGAATTGGCTATATTCCTTTACAGATTAGGCAATATTTGTAGAAAATATGAAAGAAAAGACTTGTTGCCTCAATTGCATTGGCTTCTAAAAGAATGTTGTAGTTGTGAACTTTATTTTAATACAGAAATTGATACAGGTTTCTACATCGTTCATGGAGAGGGCACGGTAATTGGCAGTAGAAATACTATAGGCAAAGGATTTAAAATCTATCAAGGGTGTACCGTCGGGCATAGAAAGTGTACCCCTCAAGAAAAGGGATGCACCATTGGTGACAATGTAACCCTATTTGCTAATAGCTCTATCATAGGTCCCATTTTTATAGGGGGAGGGGGGGACCATAGGTGCGCACTGCATTATAACGAAAGATATACCGCCCAATACTATTATCACCTTTAATAGAAAATAACTTATAAAATGGCAGAAAAAAAACATTCTACTTTTGATTTTTTCAGGTATATCAAAAAGAAGATAAGTATCCATCTTTATCTATATGTCTTTGTAAATGCATTGGTAGGATTACTTGATGGTTTGGGCATAGCTCTATTTATCCCTTTACTGACGATAATTGCTGGTGATAGTACAGAAAGTCATGAATCTTTAGGTAAATTACGCTATTTTACAGACTTTTTGCAAGACATTGGTATTTCTTTATCTTTAGTAAACGTATTAATAGTAATGGTTGTACTATTTGCATTAAAAGGAGGCTTTTCATATATCAGGACATTGTACAATATTAAGTTGCGTTTGTATATTATTAAACGTATAAGATTTGATTTAATTGAATGTTTAAGCAATGTTTCTTACAACGGATTTACCCAATACAATAGTGGGAAAATTCAAAACACATTGACGGTAGAAGTAAATAGGATGGCAAAAGCCATGACTCTCCTTTTCGAGTCTATACAAAGTGTCTCCATGCTTTTGACCTATGTATTATTAGCTTTCTTTTCTAATTGGCAGTTTGCTATATTAGTTGCCATTGGAGGTTTTATATCTAATTTTATTTATAAATACATTAATAAAATTACCAAAGAAGCGGCTCGTAATTTATCACGAACAGGAAATAACTTCAATACGCATTTAATTCAAATCCTACAAAACTTTAAATATCTAAAAGCTACCAATTATATCAAAAAGTATGATAAAAAAATAAAAAATACTATTTTGGAGTCTCAAAGTTTGGAGTTTAAAATGAGTATTTATAATGCCATTACAGAAGCCGCAAGAGAACCTATTACTATACTTATCATTGCTCTTGTAATTATTTTACAAGTAAACATCTTGGGCTCTGCTTTTTCTAGCATTTTAGTGAGTCTATTATTCTTTTACAGAGCCTTAACTTACTTAACTTCCCTTCAAAGTCAATGGAATATGTTGCTCAATAATGTTGCTGGATATGAATCTGTTTCTGAAATTTTGGAAGAATTTTCTGATGATAGTGAACCTACTCAAAAAAATATACCTATAACAAAAATCAAACATATTGAAGCTACTGATATTTCCTTATCCTACGGAGATAATGCTGTTTTGAATCACGTTTCTCTTCATATCAAAGAAAAGGAAAGTGTAGCACTGGTAGGCGAAAGTGGTGCTGGAAAAACAACATTAGCCAATGTAATCTGCGGACTGGCTAAGCCAGATGAGGGTAGCTTACTGATTAATAACGAAGTTTTAGAAGACTACCGTTTAGATAGTTATCGTAATAAAATTGGCTATATTTCCCAAGATCCTGTGATATTCAATGATACTATATTCAATAATATCACATTTTGGGATGAGAAAACACCTAAAAATCTAGAACGTTTTTGGCAATGTATAAATTTGGTAGCTTTAGATAACTTTATGGAAAATCTATCTAAAAAAGAAGATGCAACGCTAGGAAGCAATGGCATCTTGGTTTCTGGCGGACAAAAACAGCGTATTTCTATTGCTAGAGAATTATATAAAGATGTAGACTTACTAATTATGGATGAAGCCACATCTGCTCTAGACTCTGAAACAGAAAAACATATCAAAGAAAGCATAGATTCTCTGCAAGGGAAATACATGATGGTCATCATTGCTCACCGCCTATCTACTATCAAAAACGTAGATATGATTTATCTTATGGAAAACGGAAATATCATAGATCAAGGAAATTATGATGAACTATACACTGCCTCTGATAGGTTTAAAAAAATGGTGGACATTCAAAATTTAGATAGCTGATGAAAAAAAAGAAAAATATTTTTGTCTTTAGTACTACTTACTCTCTCTTATTATACTTATTGTATCATGATTTAGAAACGATAAAGAATACGTTATACATTACTCAAAAATCATATCAATATGCTGTACCTAAAACTATAAAAAATAAATTGATAAAGCATATTGAGTTTAATACATTTAATGGAGTAGGTAGTCCCAACAAGCTAAAAGTCATAATGTTTTTTATAAACAACTTAATATATAACTTTTTTCAAAATATTTATATCCAATTTTTAACTAAAAATAGTAATATCTACATCCATAATAACCAACGAATGAGTGGTAAATTCGCTAAAAATAATTATTTTACAATTATAGAGGATGGTATAGGCAATCAATTGGGAAAATTCAGCTCTAAAAAAGAAAAACCTAATACCATTTCAAATAAAAGTATCCTCAATCAATTAAGGGATTATATTTATGGAGTCCCTATGATTAATACAAAAAATATCAAAAAACATATTGTAACAAAGTCTGTAGACGAAAAAAATGAAGAAATTATCTCTATCCAAAACCTTTGGCAAAATTCCTCTAAAGAAAAACAACAATATATCTTGAATATTTTTGGGATAGATCAAAAAGTCTTACAGGATTACAATTTTGAATCTATCCTTCTTACCCAACCCATGAATGAATATGGCGTGATATCTACCGAAAAAGAAAAAATCAGTTTTTACAAAGGAATAATAGAAAAAGAAAATAAAAGTGTACTAATCAAAACTCATCCCGCCGAAAAAACAGATTACAAAAAATATTTTCCTGAGACTACTATCTTTGAAAACCCTATTCCATTTGAAATATTTGAATTACTTGGTATTCAGTTCAAAAGAGCTTACACCATTAGCTCTACTGCTGCACTTAATTTTAATTATCCCATTGAAATTATTCCTATACAGACAGGTTTAAATCTGTATGAGGACGGTTTCAAAGAAATTCTAAATAGAAGAAAAAATGAAAGATTTAATCTCTGTTATCATACCCGTATATAATGTAGAAGAATACTTGGTTGAATGCATAAACTCTGTATTAGCACAAACTTATACCAATCTAGAAATCATTCTCGTGAATGATGGCTCCACAGACAGCAGTGGTGAAATCTGTCGAGAATACGCAAAAAAGGATAATCGTATTATCCTTATAGAAAAAGAAAATGGCGGATTATCTGATGCTAGAAATGCAGGATTAGACGTCTGTACAGGGAAATACATTTCTTTTGTAGATAGTGATGACATAATTCACCCCGGGTTTATTTCATTACTCTATAAATATATCTCCTACGATACAATTGTTGCGTGTGATAGATTTAATATAAAAGATTCATCTGAAATCACCTATATAGACACAGAAAATACAAAAGTATTTAATTATACTAACGAAGATATTTTACATGATTTTTATAGTTTCAAAATCACATATCCAAGTGTATGTAATAAACTATTTCCTTATAGTGTTTTTAAAAAACTTAGGTTTCCTAAAGGTTTGATATACGAAGATAGTTATATTTTTCCATATATATACACAAATAAGTACCTAAACTTTATAAAACTTAATTTACCTTTATATTATTATAGATACAACCCTAATAGCATTACAAGAAAAAAATTGACAGAAAAAAATTACAT
Source organism: Candidatus Ornithobacterium hominis (assembly GCF_951229915.1). GTDB lineage: Bacteria > Bacteroidota > Bacteroidia > Flavobacteriales > Weeksellaceae > Ornithobacterium > Ornithobacterium hominis. The sequence continues at coordinate 1,828,523 of NZ_OX579588.1, forward strand.
TGCAAATGAAATTTGCTATGCCAACACATCGTCTATATTCCAAAATAATAAAACTCTTTATAAAAAAAATATTTCTGCTAGAAATAATTTTAGGATACGTTACTTCCTAGAAAGTATCATTGACTATAGTAAATTTAATCAAAATGATATAAAAAGTATTTTGCTAGACTCAGGTGTCCACTGGAAAACTAAGTTTATTTTTATCTATAAGTTTTTAAGAAAACGATATACCTTTTAGTAAAAAAGAAATTAATATATCAAATATAATTTTAATAAAAAACAGGAGGTCTCTCTTAATAAAATTATAATTTTTAATTAACTATTCTCCATTCAATATATGAAAACAAGACAATATATAATTACAAATAAATTAAACTTAGATATCAATTTTTTAACAAAACAAATTATAAATACAGATTTAAATATCTATTATGATCACAATTTAGAGTTTTCTTACGTTGAAGAATTTAATAAGGGTATATATCTTCTAGGATTTGTCTTTGATCCCTTTAATATAGAGCGAACATCAGAAGAAATTTTAAATGATTTCATTAAATGTAATGATAAAACAGCCATTTTAAAAAAAAGAGAAAAATTAAGTGGTCATTATATTCTTGTGGTTTCATTACTAAATGAAACTTTCATTTTTGCTGATTTCTTTTCAGAAATGCAAATATTTTACTATAAATGTAACAATGAAATCTTCGTTTCTTCAAGTGATAAATTAATCTTAGATATATCTTCCAAAAGTCTAAATTTAAATTCTTATAAAAAAAGCTTGATTAATGATAAAGATTTTTTACACAAAAATGAACATTATTTTCTAGGCTATGAAGATTGGGATGAAGATATAAAAAAACTCTTACCAGATAACACTCTATCATTAAAAACATTGGAAGTAAATCGTATAGATTGTTTTAATATAAAGACTCTTGATGTTGAAGAAATCATTGAGCTATATAAAGTAATTATATTAAATTCATTAGACTTTTATAAAATAAAGTTTGACAAAATTATGATTGGATTAACCGCAGGTATAGACTCTCGGTTATTATTGGCAATTTCTAGATTAAGAAATTTTGGATTTAATTACTTTACATTTTCAAGAGAAAATGAAAAATCTAAAGTAGATACAACTATTGCCATGAAAATTGCAAATAAATTGAGGTTAAATTATAACTCCTATTTTTTACCTGAATTAGATAAGCAATTTATTTTTCCTAGAATACTTTCAAAAACAAGAAATATTCAATGGTATAAAATAAATCTTACCCATAAAGATGTAGTCTTAACTTCCTATGGATCTGATTTCATAAGAGGATATCATGATAATGAACCCTTCAATAATGAGATTAGTATCTTAAAGACTATAAAGTATGACATAAATAAATATAATCAAGAAAAAACCAAAGAGTGGTTAAATAGCAATATCCAAAAGTATTTGGAAAAAGAATCTAATTCTTTTTTAAAAATTTCAGATTTGCATCACTTAGAAATAAGATATGGAAAACATGGCAGCAAAGGTTCTCATGAGCATAATTTTGCTAACATAAACATGATTAGTCCATTCAATAATAAATATCTACAGTATTCTGTTCTTAAATCTATAGATATTAATTCAAGAAAACACCCTGAAAATAAATTTCATAAAATAATTATAAACAGTCTCTTACCAGAATTAGAAAATATTCCATATAATCCTTATAATAAAAATATCAAAGAAAAAATTGCAGAAAAAATGTTTCCATTCTACAAACTTTATTTATCATTAAAAAAGAAATTTTAGAAACTTTTATAATGAAAAAACTTCAAATTTCCGTCATCATACCAGTTTACAATGCTGAAGCGTTTCTAGAAAACGCCGTGAACTCTGCACTACAGCATGATTGTGTAAAAGAAATTATTCTAGTAGAAGATGCATCACCAGATAACGCTCTAAGCATCTGTAAGGAATTAGAACAAAAACATAACCGAATTAAAGTCTACCAACACCCCAACAGAGAAAACAGAGGTGCTGGAGCTAGTAGAAATTTAGGTATAGAAAAGGCTACAAGTGAGTATGTTGCTTTTTTGGATGCTGATGATTGGTACTTACCCAATAGGTTTGATGCTGAAAAAGAGTTATTAAAAGACTCTAGCATTGATGGTGTATATGGTGCCACAGGATTCTATTACGAAGATAAAAAAGAAAAAGACCCGAATAGATTAACTACTTTTGAAAAAATAGTGGAACCTGAAGATTTATTGCATGAAATCACAAGATCTAATGGTGGTAGATTCACAACAGATGCTATTACCGTAAAAAAATCTTTGGCAGAATCTATCGGCAAATTTGATACTGATTTAAGATTACATCAAGATTCCCATTTATGGGTAAGGCTGGCGTATTATGGGAGTTTAGTTTCTGGAATCATTTCTGAGCCAATTGCCTATAGAAGAGTACATTCCAATAATAGAATTTCTAAGGCAAATAGAGCTTCCGCCTATTTGTTCCACAAAAAAATATATGATGAGTTCAAAAATGATAGTAGTTTGCCCAAAAATGTAGCCAGAACTTTTTTCAAAAACATTATCATCAATCAAACCAATTCTAATAGTACATTAGTAAGAGGATTGATTGCCTTAAAAGAGATTATAGCTAAACCTTCTATCTTAAAAAAAATCATTTAATGTTACTATCTATAATCATTCCCGTTTACAATGCTGATTCTTTTTTGCAAGAAAATTTCAAAAGAATTGAAAAACTCTATGATTTATTGAAATCAGAAGAGTTTGAAATCATCTACGTAAATGATGGCTCTACAGATAATAGTGCTAAAATTTTACAAGGCTTAAAAAATTCTAAAAACAACATTCAAGTCTTTCATCAAGAAAATCAAGGCTCTTCTGGAGCCAGAAACTCTGGTACAGACATCGCTAAAGGGCAGTATATACAGTATTTAGATTCTGACGATTACGTTGATTTTAAAAAAATTATACCATTATTACATTTCGCTATAGAAAAGAATTTAGATGCACTATCTTATAGATTGGATATTAGAAACACACATAATAAACTTATTTCTGAAGGTATTAAACACCCAGTGATATTTGATAAAATAATAACAGGAAAACAAGCCATTATACAAGGATATATTCCATCTTCCATTTGTGTATTTCTATTTAAAAGAAGCTTTCTAAATCAGAATCAACTTAGAATCACTCCTAATATCACTCATATGGATGTGGAATTTACTTCTAGAATGATGCTTGTCTGTGAAAGGATTATTTTTAAAGATATAGCTGCCTACCATTATTTAAGGCGAGATGGTTCCATTACAAAACCTATAACTAAAGAAAAAAAAGAAAAATTATTAATAGATGAAGTTTTTGTAGCAAAAGTCATAAAAAATACTATACAACCTGATTTTTCAAAAGAGTTGAAAATTGCAATTGAAAAAAATTACAATAGCGTTACATGGAATCTTTTTTGGAATTTTTACAAAAACCCTTATCAAGTAGATTCAAAATTTAAAAAGAAAAGAGTTGATGAGCTAATACAAGCAGATTTATATCCTATAAAAGGAGCTTTAAAAACACCCTTTCAAAATTTTTCACGATATTTGATGAATCAACCTTTTATTCTCAAAAAATTTATATTGAAATAATTAACACAGCTATTTTCAGGAAAATAACTATATAATTTTCTTTCTTTAATTTAAACTTCATATCATCTATGATGTTATCTATTATTATTCCTGTTTATAATACAGAAAAATATATTTACAATTGTTTGAAATCTATTTATCAGCAATCTTTTGATTTTGATTTTGAAATCATCATTATCAATGATGGATCTAAAGATAATAGTGAATTAGAGATAAAAAAATTTATTGCTGACTATACTCTAATAAATATACATTATTTTAAACAAGAAAACCAAGGTGTTTCTTCTGCTAGAAATAAAGGTATAGAAATGGCTAAAGGTCACTATATTTGGTTTATAGACTCCGATGATACAATAGAGCAAACATCTGGAAAAATAATTTCTAAATACCTAAATTTATTTCCAAACCACACCTTAGTTTTTAACTATAATAGGGTTATAAATAATCAAGTTTTAAGAAACAAAATGCCCATAGAAGAAACACATTTATGTCTCAAAAATCATGAATTTATAGGGAAAATCACATCTTATCTATGGAACGTATTGTATCAGACTGAATTTATCAAAAAATATAATATAAGGTTTATAGATGGGACAATAAATATAGAAGATTATCACTTTAATATGCAGTACTTCTTTTCTTCATTTAATTTAAACATTATATTTATAAATGAAGTGATATATAATTATTATTTAAACTCCTCTTCTACTTCACAAAATAAAAACCCTAAACATCTTTTGAAGCTGGCCGATGACTCCCTTTTAATTCATTCTGAAATAGATAAAAAATATCAATTATTATTAACCGAAAAAAGATTAAAAGAAGCTTATAGCTTAAAAAAAGAACTTTCTCATAGTGTTATGGGATTTTTTTACTCTTTATTGAGGTTTTATGACATAGAAGCATGTCAATTATATTACAATAAATATAAGAAAGAAAATCTTATTCCCATAGAGCTTAACTCAACAGGTTTAAAGAAATCTTTATTTTCGTTTATAATTAATAATAAAACCTTATTTTTGTTATTGAAGAAGTACGTAAAGTTTAAATAAATGCTCCCTTACCTATTCATATTTTTTTTAGCCAGCATATTATTTTTTAGAGCATACAGAAAAGTAGATTTTTTAATCTATTTTTTTGTGTTTGTATCTATTATGATGGCTGGACTTAGGGATATGATTGGCGGTTTTGATGTATATATTTATGCAGAAGTATATGAAGTATTACGAGGTAAATACCTCTTTATTTATGATCCATTTGAGAAAGGATTTTTAGTCTATTATTATATATTACAATACATAGAAACCTCGCGCGAATTCTTATTCTTCGCTACAGCTTTGGTTATGACTCTTCTCCATTTCTACACCATCAAAAAGCTATCGCCTAACGTAGGAATGTCCCTATTTATATACTTTTGTAAATTTTTCCTATTTTCCTTTGTTTATATTAGGCAAGGTCTTGCTATGGGGATATTATGGCTTTGTCTGAGCTTTCTAATTCAAAGAAAATATTGGTATGTTTTACCTTTCATTGTTTTAACTTTCTTTTTCCATAGATCTTCTATTGCCTTTGCTCCATTTCTATTGGCAGCTCATTGGAAATTCAAGCAAGAACAATTAGCCTTAATTGCCTTTACTATACTATTTATTTCCGTAACACCTTTAGGGATTTTTTTAACATCTTTTGTTGCAGAATCTGCTGATTCAGAAAAATTATCTATATATACAAATAAAAGTGGGGGCATTAATTTCTTCTATTTAATTGAAGGTGGACTTGGTATTTTATTGAGTATTTTATTCCAAAAATATTTCTATGAAAATCAGAGAGAAACTGTTATTTTTAATGGTTTTTTCATGTACTCTGTGATGATTTTAGCTGGGCTTACCAATGCTACTTTTATAAGATTTAGCTGGTATTATTTTATTTTTGTAGTAATAGCTTTACCTTATATCTATTACTATTACAAGTTAGAAAACATCCAGTTCAAATCTATTTTTAAAATTTTACTTTTCCTTTATTATTCATTAGTTTTTTTCCGTCTTTTAATAGTTTATGATGGAGGAGATTTTATGCCTTACAAAACTATTTTCCAAGACTTTGAAAGAAATGGAAAGTGGGAATTTATGGAATACAGACAAAGACATGGAATACCTAACGATTAATCATGATTACAATACTCACGCCTACTTATAACAGAGCTCATCTTCTCCACCGAGTTTTTGAAAGTTTGCAAAATCAAACTTCTAAAAACTTTGAATGGCTTATCATAGATGATGGTAGCCAAGATAATACAGCAGATATCGTTCATTCTTTTTTTCCAGAAAATTTTGAAATTCATTATCATAAAAAAGCAAATGGAGGCAAACATACTGCTCTCAACTTTGGCGTACAAAAAGCCAAAGGAGAATTTATTGTGATGTTAGATTCTGATGACACATTACTCCATCATACCATAGAAACTCTTGAAAAAAAAATTAAATCTCTACCTCCACATTTAGGTGGTATTGTTGGTAGAAGACGTTATTTAAATGGCAAAATAGTTGGTTCTCAAGATAACTTTACAGAAATTATTTCTAATTCTTTAAATATTCGTTATCAGCATAATGTTACAGGAGATTTAGTTGAAGTTTTTAAAACTTCTGTGATGAAAGAGTTTCCTTTTCCTATATTTGATAAAGAAAAGTTTTGTCCAGAAGCTTTGGTTTGGAATCGTATTGCTCAAAAATATGATTTACTTTTCTTCAATGAATCTATCTATCAAGCAGATTATCAACCTGGTGGGCTCACAGATACTATCACAAAAATCAGAATGCAATCACCCAAAGCTTCTATGACTCATTATAGTGAATTGGCTTCTTATAAAATCCCTCTCAAAGAAAAGATAAAAGCATCCATCAATTTTTGGCGTTTCAGTTTTAATGATAACGATTTGCGTTTTGGTGAAAAATGGAAAAAAGTGAATCCATTTTTATCTCTAATGGGTTTACCTTTGGGATTCGCTATGTATATTAATGATTGGCTAAAAAAATAAAATCATGAAAATTCTACAAGTTATCAACAACCTCTATACAGGTGGCGCAGAAAAATTAATTCTTGACACAATACCTTTATATAGAAAACAAGGAATTGAAATGGATTTAGCAGTTCTACAAGATGGTGATTTTCCTTTCATGAAAGCTTTAGAAGAGACTCAATCCTGCAAAATATATAAAATTGGGAAAAGATCTGTTTATTCACCTTTGCTTATTCTCCCCTTAGCGAAAATCATGAAAAATTATGACATTATACATGTTCATTTATTTCCTGCGCAGTATTTTGCAGTTATCGCCAATCAAATCAATGGTAATTCATCTAAATTGATTTTCACAGAACATAATACTTCAAATCGCCGAATTAGAAATAAAATTTTTAAACCCTTAGAAATTTTCATTTACTCTCGTTACCAAAAAATCATTTGTATCACTGAGGAAATAAAAAATATTATAAATAAGTACGTAAACGTTCCAGAAGAAAGATTACCTGTAATTGAAAACGGTGTTGATTTAAATAAAATTTATAAAGCTGAGAGTAAAGAAAAATCAGAGATTCATTCATCATTAACTCATGAAGACGTTCTTATAACTCAAGTCTCTGCTTTTCGACTACAGAAAGACCAACCTACTGTCATCAGAGCCATGCAGTTATTACCTCAAAATTATAAATTATTTTTAGTAGGAGACGGCAAACAAAGAAAAAATTGCGAAGACTTGGTCAAAAAATTAAATTTAGAAAAAAGAGTTTTCTTTTTAGGAGAAAGAAATGATGTTCCAAAATTATTAAAAAGTTCTGACTTTATTGTTTTATCCTCCCATTTTGAAGGACTTTCACTTTCAAGCATTGAGGGTATGGCTTCTGGAAAACCTTTCATCGCTTCTGACGTTCCTGGCTTAAAAGAAATTGTAAACGGCTACGGAAAATTATTCCCATTGGGTGATGAAAAAGCTTTAGCTGAAATTATTCTTAAATTAGAAAAAGATTCATCTCTTTATCAATCTGTTGCAAAAAAATGCCAAGAAAGAGCAGAAAATTTTAGTCTAGACAAAATGCTTACTCAATATTTAAATTTATATTATTCTTTATGAAAACAAAGAAAGTTTTTTTTTGTCAGATCCTTGGCTTTTGAATCAAATTGGGGGAGGGGTACCTCTTGCTCATAAGTTCAATCAAAGCATTAAAAAAGCATTAAAAATATGCAAAAAATCATTTCTCGACTCTTAGAACTATTTCAGAAACATGGTGTTACCAGGCTTTATCATATTTGCCATAGCAGGTTTAGCCAATACCAAAAAATTCAGAAAATACGAATGGTGGCTAGCCAAAGAAAAGGAAAAATATTATGCTAATCAGCCTGTTAAAAAATAAAAAATTCCCCCTTTTTCTATTTTTCTATCATATGGCTTTCACTGTTGCCGTGTGGCAATTGGGGCTACAAGCTGATAGTTATTTTTATTGGTTTAATAAAGAAACTTCTTTTGGCTGGTTACAATATCAGCCATTCCCTATGGGCAATAGTTTTATGCTTTATCTTAATTATGTGCCTGCTTATTTGCTACGAATCCCTCTTTGGGTCGGAGATTTAATTTACAGCTGCATCGGCTTTACGGGCATTTTTTATTGGCATCTATCCATACAAAAGTATATTAATTTCACCCCCGATTTTAAAAGATTACAACTGCCAAAGCTCTTGTTGCTTTTTCCTTCTTTGCATTTATGGACTTCTTTTGTGGGCAAAGAAGCCATATTATTTTCATTAATGAGTCTTATTTTCTACCGAATCATTAGCAAAAAAAATTGGTGGTTTACAGCTTTATTTTTCATCCCAATCGTACTTATTAGGCCTCATACGGCTGCTATGATTTTGGCCGCGGCTGTTCTCTCATTTCTCCTCACTTACCCTACCCGCTGGTGGAACAAATTAATTGTAGCTATTTGCGGCCTCCTAATCGGAATCGCTGCTATATATTCTCTTCTATACACAGCAAATTTTCAAAATATAGACATCAGCTCTATTAAGCAATATATTCAAGCTCATCACACCGTTTTTAAAGATACTCCAAGCTATGTACCTATGGAGGAATATTCCATTCCTTGGCAATTATTCACCTTTTATTTTCGTCCGATTGCAGCAGAAAGCTTAGATCTGCTCGGTTGGTTTTATGGTTTAGAAAACATGGTTTTTCTTGGCCTTTTTTTAATCTGGTCTTACTTTCTAATTCTAAATTATAAAGTGATTAAAATTTCTTTTTTACAAGTTTTCATTTTTGTTTTAGCTTTGGTTTATGCCTTGGTATATGCACAACTTTACAGTAACTTTGGCATTATTGCAAGAACCAAAATACTGGTAACGCCATTCATTTATATAATACAGATTCACATTATCTTTCAATTGATTAAAAACCCATTCAAACTCAAATGAAAAAGCCTAAGATTGTACGCATTACAACTGTTCCCCTTTCTTTAGACAAACTTTTAGAAGGTCAATTAAAGTACATGGCTAATCATTTTGAGGTAATAGCCGTTAGTTGTTGGGAAGATGGATATTTAAAAAAAATAGCTGAAAGAGAAGGCGTTCAATATCACTCCATTGAAATGACCCGAAGCATTACCCCCGCTCAAGATCTAAAAGCTCTCTTCCGAATGGTGAAATTTCTGCGTCAAGAAAAGCCAGAAATTGTGCACTCCATTACCCCAAAAGCAGGTTTGCTTAGTATGGTTGCCGCCAAATTAGCTGGAGTTCCTATTCGTGTGCATACTTTTACAGGACTTATATTCCCTTACAAAACTGGCATTTTGCAAAAGATTCTCATCTTGACGGATAAAATTCTTTGCGCTTGTGCTACGCACATTATCCCAGAAGGCAAAGGTGTAAAAGATGATTTAATCCGCTTCAATATCACATCTAAACGGCTTGAAATCATCGGTAATGGTAATGTCAACGGAATTAATGCTAAGTTCTTTTCACAAAATCACTTTTCTGAAGAATTTTTAAAGGCTTTAAAAAAAAATTTAAATATCAGTGAAAATGATTTTGTCTTTATTTTTGTAGGAAGATTGGTAAAAGATAAAGGTATTAATGAATTGATAACTGCTTTTTCAAAAATACAACAGAAAAATCTTAAATTATTATTAGTTGGTTCTTTTGAACAAAATTTAGATCCTTTAGAAGAAAATACCTTAACTGAAATCAATCAAAATCCAAATATCATTTCTGTAGGTTGGCAAAACGATGTCCGCCCCTATTTTGCTATAAGTGATGCCTTGGTCTTCCCCAGTTACCGTGAAGGCTTCCCCAATGTAGTGATGCAAGCTGGTGCTATGGGGTTGCCCAGTATTGTGAGCGACATCAACGGATGCAATGAAATTATTATAGACAATGTAAATGGCATCATCATTCCAGCTAAAGATGAGAATGCCATACAATCAGCCATGAAAAATTTATATGAGAATAAAGTATTATACCAACAATTAAAATCTAATAGCCGTACTTTAATTATTTCTCGTTTTCCGCAAAAGCTTATTTGGAATGAAATCAAAATTTTTTACACATCAGCTTTAGCTCAAATTTAAATTTATTCCCGTATCTTTATAGCTGTGAAGTTTCCTATTGTAGGAACTGGATATTTATGATTCAAGCTAACTTTAACATTGTTGAATAGGTCTATTAAACACAAATTGATTGATATTTAGAATTGATTGTTATAATTTATCAAAACTATTTTTTTAACTTTCCTTAAGATTCTCATTGTTCCATTTGATTGATATTCAATGCAATACATTAACTTTTTAGTATTTCGATCAACTTTTTTTATAATACTTCTACAGATTTTTTTAAGGCTTAAAAAATTTACGGCGGTTGCCTTCGTTTTTTGAGACGACTTTTTCTTTTGATCTAAAGTCTAGTCCATAAAATTTAATTTATCATTCCTGCGGCTACGGTTTCATTGGTCGTTTCGTCTATCAAAATGACAGAACCTGTGATTCTATTGTCTCTGTATTCGTCTGTAAAAATGGGTTTGGTTGTTCTCAGCCTTACTCTTGCAATGTCATTCATTTTCAATTCTTTATCCTCTTCGTTTTTGTGTAAAGTGTTGACATCTACTTTGTAAATGATTTCTTTTATCATTGCTTTCACTTCATTTGATGTATGTCTTAGGTAATATTTGGCTTTTGGCAATGGAGCTTTATTGTTGAGCCAGCAGAGCATTACATCTACATCTTGAGTTTCTTGTGGTTGGTTATTAATTTTCACAATCATATCGCCTCGGCTCACGTCTATATTGTCTTCCAAAGTGAGCGTTACAGACATTGGCGGAAAGGCTTGTTGCAAATCTCCATCGTATGTGTGAATGCTTTTGACGGTAGATTCAAAGCCCGATGGCAACACGGATACCTTGTCTCCTACTCTCACCGTTCCGCTGGCTACACGCCCAGCATATCCTCTAAAATCGTGGTGTTCATCTGAATGCGGGCGAATCACGGTTTGTACGGGAAAACGCATGTCTATGAAATTGTGGTCGCTGGCGATGTGAATGGTTTCTAAGGTGTTGAGTAAGGTTCGCCCTTGATACCACGGCATTTTTCCGCTTTTATCTACGACATTACTGCCATGGAGTGCTGAAATGGGAACGTATCTAATATCTTTAATCGCCATTTTTGCTGAAAACTCTTCGTATTCTTTTACGACTTTATTAAAGGCTTCTTCTGAATAATCTACCAAATCCATCTTGTTGACGCATACGATAGCATGCGGAATCTGCAAAAGTGAAGCGATGAATGAGTGCCTTTTGGTTTGTTCTACCACGCCATTGCGAACATCTATCAAAATCAAAGCAAGATTGGCTGTGGAGGCTCCTGTTACCATGTTCCTAGTGTACTGAATATGCCCTGGCGTATCTGCAATAATGAATTTTCTTTTAGGTGTGGAGAAATAGCGATAGGCTACATCTATCGTGATGCCTTGCGCTCTTTCGTCTTTTAATCCATCGGTTAAAAGGGAAAAATCTACATGCTCTAATCCTTTCTTTTTAGATGATTCTTCTACGGCGTTTAATTGGTCTTGAAATATGGATTTAGAATCGTATAACAATCTGCCAATCAGCGTACTTTTCCCGTCGTCTACGCTTCCGGCAGTTGTGAATCTTAGTAATTCGCGTTCTTTATTGTTCATTGTTTTGGGGGTTATAAGTTTAGTGGTTGGGGAAGTTGATGGGTAACACTGTGCCTTTACCTTCTTTACTTCTTCATCGCATCTTCAACTTTAATCAAAAATATCCTTGTTTTTTACGGTCTTCCATGGCTGTCTCTCCTCGCTTGTCGTCTGCACGGTTTCCTCTTTCTGTACTTCTGGTTGTAGCAATTTCATTCACTACCTTTTCTATGGTGTCTGCATCTGATTCAATTCCACCTGAGATGGTAATATCACCCAAAGTTCTGAAACGAATTTTCTTGCTCACGATTTCTTCGCCATCTCTCAATTGTAGAAATTCTGACTCTGGAATCCATGTGTTGTTTCGCCAAACTACGTTTCTTTGATGAGCAAAATATAAAGATGGTAATTGAATATTTTCTTCCATAATGTAGTTCCAAATATCCATTTCGGTGAAATTAGAAATCGGAAAAACACGGAAATGTTCGCCCATATTTTTTCTTCCGTTGAACAAATTCCACAATTCTGGCCGCTGATTTTTAGGGTCCCACTGCCCAAAATCATCTCTGTGAGAAAAAAATCTTTCTTTTGCTCTTGCTTTTTCTTCATCTCTTCTTCCTCCACCCATTGCTGCATCAATCTTGTATTCTTCTATTGTATCCAAAAGCGTAGTCGTTTGCAAAGTATTTCTACTGGCATTGATTCCGGTTTCTTCTCTTACTCTACCTTCATCAATAGATTTCTGAACAGAACCTACAATTAACTTAACGCTCAATTTTTTGACTAAATTATCTCTAAATTGAATGGCTTCAGGGAAATTATGTCCTGTATCTATATGCACCAACGGGAACGGGATTTTGGCTGGGGAAAAAGCTTTTTTGGCAATATGTGTGAGAACAATCGAGTCTTTCCCTCCAGAAAAAAGAATCGCTGGATTATCAAACTGCGCATAAACTTCCCTGAAAACGTAAATCGCTTCGGCTTCTAATTCCTTTAAATAAGATAGTCTATAAGATGTCATGATTTTTATTTTTGGAGGTTTATTTTATGTAGCACCAAAGATAGCAATTTATCTACGCTTTCTTCGGGCTTTTCTTTTTCTGTATGAATGATTAAATCATAGGTTTTAGGAATTTCAAATGGAGCATTGATTCCTGTGAAATCTTTTATCTCACCAGCTCTTGCTTTGGCATACAAACCTTTTACATCTCGTTTTTCACAAATTTCTAAAGGCGTCTCCACAAAAATGTGCATGAAATCTTCTTTGCCTATGATTTGCTTAATTTTATCTCTATCTTCTTGGTATGGTGTAATGAATGCTGCCAAAACCACTACCCCAGCATCTACAAAAAGTTTGGCAACTTCAGCTGTTCTTCTCAGATTTTCTTTTCTATCTTGCAGACTGAAGTTTAAATCTTGATTCAAACCAAATCGTAGATTATCTCCATCTAAAACATAAGTTTTGAATCCTTTTTGGTGCAGCTCATATTCCAAAAGATTCGCCAAAGTGGATTTACCAGAACCTGAAAGCCCTGTAAACCAAATCACCTTCCCTTGCTGATGATATTGATTTTCTCTTTTTTTTCTATCTATTTTATAATTTTGTTTTATGATATTTTTTAATTTCATGACGAATACATTTGATAATGAATAAGAATATAACTCAAACTTACGACTGAATAAATAATAGTTACAGGTATTCCGATTTTGATGAAATCTATGAATTTATATCCGCCTGGTGCATAAACCATCAAATTCGTTTGGTATCCGAATGGCGTGGTAAAACAACAACTCGCCCCAAATGCTATGGCTAAATAAATCGCGCTGGCTTCTATGTTCAAAGCTTGATTCATTTCATACGCAATGGGAAAAACAATGGAAACAGCCGCTGCATTGGTGATAAACGCCGTAAGAATTACCGTAAGAAGGTATATCCCGATAACTAAACTGATATTTCCATAAGCCGAAAAAACATGAATTACCTCATCGGCAATAAATTTAGCTCCTCCTGTTTCTATAAAAGCTGAACCTAACGCAACTGCACTTCCTAAAATAATGAATAAATCAAGATTCAGATTCTTCGATACTTCTTTTTGAGACATCAGTCCAAGCCCTAAAAAAGTGATTAATATAGTTAAAATCCCAATAAAAAAAGGAATAAATCCAGCTATGACTAAACTCATCATAAAAACAGCAATCACACCAAGTGTCGTAGCCTTCCAGCGTGGCGTTTTCCCTAATTGGTCTTTGATGCCCAATGAGTATAAATCGGTATTATTTTCTAAAGCCTTTTGAAATTTCCTCCCTGCTGTTAACATCAATAAATCTCCGTGCGACAATCGAACCTCCCCCAATTTCCCCCGCAAACGCTCTGAATTTCTGTGAATTGCTATCACCGCAGCATCATATTTTTCTCTAAAGCCAGCTTCTCTCAATGTCTTTCCTGATAAATGAGAATTATATGGTATCAATGTTTCAATGATTTCTAATTGTCCTTGTAAGTTAAACCGTTGCGTTTTGGGAAACTCAAAGCCATTTTTTTCTTTCACAATTTCTACAATCCCTGTTGTATCTCCTGCAAAAAATAAACGGTCTGTGCTTTCTAAAACTTCCTCGGGCGCTACTGGTGATATGAGCTTCCCGCCTCGGTCAATTTCTACGAGATAAACCCGCTGCAAATTCCGTAAACCCGCCTCTTGCACCGTCTTCCCAATCTGAGCTGAATTTTGACTTAAGGATACCTCGACTAAATATTCTTTTAAGTTTTCTTTCACAAAATCAATCGGATTTTTTCTAGCCGTAAGCAGATTATACCCTGCCGTTATTAGAAAGAAAATCATAGCTAGTGTCACCAAAATACCTGGAATCACAAAATCAAAAATTTTAAACCCTTCCACCCCTTTAGATTCCATAAAACCATTTAGCACTAGATTGGTAGAGGTTCCTATCACGGTAATCATTCCGCCAGAAATCGCTGCAAAAGACAACGGAATCAGCAGCTTTGCTGGGGGAATTTTCATTTTTTTGCTCCAGCGCATCACATAAGGAATCATCATTGCCACAATCGGCGTATTATTCATCACCGATGAAATTAACGAAACCATGCCCATCATCTGAAAAAGAAACCATCTTGGCTTTTGTTGCTGTGTAAAGATTTTATCTAAATACTTGAGAATATTAAAATTAGAATTCACCCCTGCCGTAATCAATATTAAGACAAAAATAGTCGCAATGGAACCATTGGCAAAGGAAGTGAGAAACACCTTGTAGTCTAAAATTCCAAGTAACATTAGAATTAATGTGGCTCCGAAAAATAAATTATGTGGCCTGAATTTATCTGTGACCAAACCTACGACTAAAAGCGCCATTACCCCCAGTACAATCCACATTTGCATTTCTTCTGCTATCATCATGCCTCTAATCTATCACTTACTACAAACCATGAGCTGAGCAAATCGCCTTTATTATACTTTAATTCTTGATTTATATCGTCTTGTAAAACCCTCGCTCTTGCTGATAAAGCTGCTTGAATAGCAATTCGCCTTAAATGATGCATTGAATTCATAATTCAATTTTGAAAGACAAAAATAAGAGATTCTAAAAAAAATTCTTGAAACAATGAATTTTTATTTAAATTTAAATTAAATCTTTAATTTTATAGGCATGAAAATCATTGTTGTTGGCACAGGTTATGTAGGCTTAGTCACTGGAGCTTGCTTAGCAGACGTCGGTATTTCTGTCACCTGTGTAGATATTAATCAAGAAAAAATTAAAGCCTTAAAAAAAGGTGAAATCCCTATTTATGAGCCTGGTTTAGACAAAATTGTTGAAAGAAACATCAAAGCTCAACGTTTAAACTTCACGACTCACCTCTCCGAAAACATTCAAGATGCCAACGCCATTTTTATCGCAGTGGGTACGCCACCTGATAAGGAAGGTAATGCTGATTTGCAATACGTGAAAGCTGTGGCTAAAGAAATCGGAGAAAATATGCAAGATTATTTAGTTGTGGTAACCAAAAGCACAGTTCCTGTAGGGACTTCTCAATTGATAAAAAAAACCATTGAAGAACAATTAGAAAAAAGAAATTCACCCATTGAATTTGATGTGGCTTCCAACCCTGAATTTCTAAAAGAAGGTGCAGCCATAGATGATTTCATGAAACCCGATCGTGTGGTGATTGGTGTTGAAAACGACCGTGCCAAGAAAATGTTAGAAAAAATCTATAAACCCTTTCAGCTCAATGGCTACCGAATCATCTATATGGATGTCACCTCTGCTGAACTCACCAAATACACCGCAAATGCCATGCTGGCAACGCGCATCAGCTTTATGAATGATATTGCTAATATTTGTGAAAAAGTAGGTGCAAATATCAACCAAATCCGAGCTGGCATTGGAGCCGACCCCCGAATTGGGAAAAAATTTCTATACGCTGGTTTGGGCTATGGAGGCTCTTGTTTCCCAAAAGATGTAAAGGCTCTCATCAAAACTGGAGAAGAGTTAAACCATCCTTTACGAATTCTGCAAGCAGTAGATGACGTTAATCAAGACCAAAAACAAGTGCTTTTCCATAAAATTTCTAAAGCCTTTAAAAATTTAAAAGGAAAAACCATTGCCGTCTGGGGACTTTCTTTTAAACCCAATACTGATGATTTACGTGAAGCCCCTGCGATTGATTTAATTCATGATTTAGTGAAAAGTGGCGTTCGCGTAAGAGCCGTAGACCCCGTTGCCGCACACGAAGCCAAAAAAATTCTGCCTCCTGAAGTAGAATATTGTGAAGACGTTTACACCTCTGCCCAAGGTGCAGATGCCATCGCATTGGTTACAGAATGGAATCAATTTCGATTCCCCAACTGGGGTAAATTAAAAAAAATGATGAATGGCTCTCATATCTTTGACGGAAGAAATATTTATGATCTAGAACTCATTGAGTCCAAAGGTTTTACCTACCACGGAATCGGGTTGTGATTTTTTTGTGATTTTTTTTAAGGCTTAAAAAAAATCCTACAAATTTTTGTAGGATTTTTTTAGAATCTATTCTATCTCTTTTTCTCTAAATTTCTAAATTATTGTTGAGCCTCACCTTTTTTGAAATCCACCAATTCCATATCAAAAATCAAAGTTTCACCAGGAGCAATATCTCCTCCCATCTGGCGGTCTCCATAGCCTAAATCAGAGGGAATATAGAGTTCATACTTCCCGCCTTTTTTCATGAATTGCAAAGCCTCTATCCAGCCTTCTATCAAAGCCCCTTCTTGCAAAGGTAATTCTATAGCTTCTCCACCATTATTTTTTTCTGTACTGTCAAAAACCTTTCCTGCAACGGTTTTCCCTGTGTACTTCACTTTTACCAAATCACCAATAGTCGGTGACTCGCCCTCGCCTTCTTGTATCACCTTGTAAGCCAAGCCGCTTGGTGTAGTATTCACATCTTTTTCTTGTTTAACTTTGGCCAAATACTCTGCTCCTTCTTTTTTCTTCCCTTCTGCAGAAGCCGTTAATCTACTTTGGTAAAAAGCGTTCATTTTACTTTGAACAGAATCTACCGGAATTCTCATTTCTTTTTTGTTCAAATAATCCATCAAACCTTTGATGATTTCATCTTTAGACAAGCCTCCTTTCAAAACTTCGTTTTCTAAAGCTCCCTTGACTTGCTGCCCGAAACTAACGCCAATGGCATAAGAGTTTTCTCTCTCTGGATTTTTTAAATAAGCATATACCCCTTTTTCAAAATCGCTTAAAATTAAGCTATCACTCATCTGAGGACTATTTTGCAAGCTCTCCACTTGTTGCCCTAAATTAATTCCAAAAGCGTAAGAGGCATCTTTACCTTCTGCAGTCAATGCTGCGTCTGTGCTTTGAGTTCCAGAATTTGCCGTGTCTTTACAACTTGAGAAAATTGCAAATACAGAAATAATTAAAAGTACTTTTTTCATTTTCTTATTATTTAATGCAAGTTTACGAACTTTTTTTAAAGCTTTAAAAAAAAGAAAAAACCTTCAAAAATTAATCTGAGGGTTTTTATCAACTAATTAACTTAAACCTATGAAAAGAATTCTATCTAGAATAAAGTTAAATAAATTTATGTACATTAAAAAATTATATTCTATAAAAAGTTTAAATAAATTTTCAATTAACTGAATGTGAGTGTTTTAACTAAACAATAAAGTAAGCGTTTAATTAAAATCACTTATTTTCTAAGCCTTCAACCCTGATTCCGCATTAGGAAAAAATTGATTTTAAATAAAAAAACCAAACCGACACTCGCCGGCTTAGTTTTCTTTACGTTATCTATTCTACTCTACAACTTTGAAAGCTATATCGTCTTTAGCATAATGTCCCGGAGGATAAAAATAAATATTAACATAGTGAGCAGTTTTTGGAAGTTTCTGTGCTTTTATCGAATGATGCGTCATCCAAGTAGAAATAATTCTAAGATTCTTTTCTCTTTCTTTTACATCAAAATAGATTATATCAGGTTTTGAAAATACTACTTGCACTTTTAATGTATAGTTCTTGGTAGTTTCATCATAAATATAATAAGCACTTGCCCAATCTTTCATTTCTTTTCCATTAATGCTAGCCCATGAAATCGTTTTAGAGATATCTCCACACCAATCTTCTTTTTTGTATTTACACAAAAAAGATGGTGTACTATGTCGTATAGAATCTTTGTAATTAGGGAAACTCAAAGCATGTAAATCAAATTCCTCTACAGGTATCCCCAAATATTTTATAATATTCCCTTTTGTTGGTTGTTTTGCATGAGCTCCTAATTTAGACGGTATATTGTAAGTAATATTTATGGTATCGCCTACTTTATAAGTATCTTTCTTCGGAGAAATTTTGATAAAATCCCTGGGATTTTCCAAATAAAAATTATAGGACATATCATCAGGATCCCAGTCAGGAAAACACCCCTGTAATACTGGTATAACAACGGCAATCTGAATTATAAGTAATAACTTTTTCATTTTTAGTAACCATAAGCGTTAAACAATTCCTCGATCAATTTTTTACCATGATACTCTTGGGTTTCATTCTGAGAGACCTCTGTCTCTACAGTTTTCTCTTCGTTTTCACGTAAATCATCTTGATTACATGAAAAGACTGTTAAGCTAATAACAGCTCCTAATAATATTTTTTTCAGCTTCATATTATAAATATTTATTAATAATGAATAAACAAATTTAATCATTATTTAGAGATAAAAAAGATTTATATGTATTTTTTTATAAAAAACTGAAATACAGATAAATAAATGCATAAAAATAAATCATGATATAAGGATTAATTTTCTATGAATAACTAATTGGTATCATAATTATTCTTAACATAAAATTTGATCATAAAAACTGATGAGATTCATAGAAATTATAGATACTCCACTTACTTTACCAATAAAGAATGTTCTATGGTAGATGTCTAGAGAATCTATCGTATGCGTGGAGATGCTGAAAATAGAATAAAAGAACTCAAACAGGACTTTGGGATTATCCTATAGACCTAAATAAAAAATTGCCTATCGTGTAATCTGGGCTTAAAAATTATTTGGCATACTTACTTAAATTGTATCTTTGGGGCATGGCAAATTATCTAGACGAGTTAAATGAAGTTCAGAAATTAGCGGTACAAGCCACCCAAGGCCCTGTGATGGTGATTGCTGGTGCGGGCTCTGGGAAAACACGTGTTTTGACTTACCGCATCGCACATCTTATAAATAACGGAGTTGATGCTTTTAATATCTTGGCTCTTACGTTTACCAATAAGGCCGCTCGCGAAATGAAAGAAAGAATTGCTAAAGTAGTAGGCGAGTCTGAAGCTAAAAGCATCTGGATGGGGACTTTTCACTCAGTTTTTGCTCGAATTTTGCGTGTCGAGGCGCCCCGCTTGGGCTACCCTTCTAATTTCACGATATATGATCAGCAGGATGCACTTTCGGTGATGCGAAAAGTGATTAAAGATTTACAACTGGACATCGATGTTTATAAACCTAAAACCTTGCTGCATCGCATTTCTCAGTTTAAAAATAATCTAATTACCGTTAGAGCTTATTACAACAATCCAGAGCTGATGGATGCTGATGCCGCTGCTCTGAAGCCCAAAACGGGAGAAGTTTACCAAGCTTATGTGGAACGTTGTTTCAAATCTGGTGCTATGGATTTTGATGACTTATTATTGCGTACCAATGAGATTTTGACTCGGTTTCCAGAGGTTTTGGCAAAATATCAAGAGCGTTTTAAATACATTCTTGTTGATGAGTATCAAGACACAAATCATTCACAGTATCTGATTGTGAAGGCTTTAGCTTCTCGCTATGAGAACATCTGTGTCGTAGGAGATGATGCGCAGAGTATTTATGCATTTCGTGGGGCAAATATTCGAAATATTTTAAACTTTAAAAAAGATTATAATGATGCACAATCTTTTGCGCTGGAACAAAACTACAGGTCTACACAAAATATCGTCAACGCTGCCAATAACATCATCAAAAATAACCGCGATCAGCTAGAAAAAAATGTGTGGACAGCCAATCAAGAGGGAAATAAAATTCCAGTTTATCGTGCATTGACTGATGCTGATGAGGCGAGGTACATCACTTCTAAAATTTTTGAACTGAAAATGAATGAAAATTTTCAAGAAGAAGATTTTGCTATTTTGTACCGAACCAATGCACAATCTCGAGCTCTAGAAGAAGCGCTGAGGAAAAAAAACATTCCGTACCGAATTTATGGTGGCATTTCATTCTTTCAGCGAAAAGAAATTAAAGATTTGGTTTCCTATTTGCGCTTATTGGTGAATAAAAAAGATGAAGAAGCGCTTTTGCGTATCATCAATTACCCTAAGCGTGGTATTGGAGACTCTACAATACAAAAATTGCTGGTGTATGCCGATGAGCATCACTTGAGTTTATTTGAAGTGATGGAAAATCTCAATCAGCATGGCCCATATTTAGGTGTTTCATCAGGAGTCATCAAAAAACTTCATGATTTTACTACCATGATTCAAAGTTTTGGTGTTTTATTGAAGAACAATAATATTTATGATCTAGGTTTGCAGATAGCCAAACAAAGTGGTTTGCTCAATACGCTGAGAGAAGACGAAACGCCTGAAGGAATCACCCGAATGGAGAACTTGCAGGAGTTGCTCAACAGTATGCAAGGCTATGCAGAAGAGCAAGAACAGCTAGAAGACGGCGACCCTAGTTTGCAAGGTTTCTTAGAAAATATTGCGCTAGCGACTGATGCTGATAACGAGAATGAAGACAGCAACAAAGTAGCTCTGATGACGGTGCATTTAGCTAAAGGCCTAGAGTTTCCTGTGGTTTTTGTAGCAGGTTTGGAGGAAAATCTTTTCCCTTCACAAATGAATCTCAATACACGCCAAGAGCTGGAAGAAGAGCGACGCCTGTTTTATGTTGCGCTTACCCGTGCTGAGCAGCAAGCTTTCTTGACTTATTCGGTTTCTAGAGCTCGCTGGGGGAAAATCATTGATGCCGAACCTAGCCGATTTCTAGAGGAAATCGATGATAAATTCCTTGATTGGGTCAATCCTGCACCCATTTCTACTTTTAATAATAGTGGTTTAGACGAATCTATTTTTGGAGGTCAACCGATTTCTCATTTTGAACGAAAAAGACCAAAAGATTTTCAGAAAAAGAAACTCAATCTTTCCTCAAAAAAAGATTTAAAGCCTTTAGAAAAAGCCAAAATTCAGCAAGGGGTTTCTGCTCACCAAGAGTTAAAAGTCGGGCAAAAAGTGATTCACGACCGATTTGGCCGTGGTGAAGTTAAAGCACTTAGCGGTGAGCCTAGTAATGAAAAGGCTACCATTTTATTTGAAACGAGTGGTGAAAAAAATCTTTTGCTGAAATTCGCAAAACTTCGAATTTTAAATTAAAATTTATAGAAACAAAAAAACCACTTACATTTCTGCAGGTGGTTTTTCTTTAAAAGCTCCTCTTCTTGGGCTCGAACCAAGGACCCTCTGATTAACAGTCAGATGCTCTAACCAACTGAGCTAAAGAGGAATGCTCTAAATCGGATGCAAATATAATAAAGTTTTTTTTAATCTGCCAAATTTTAAAGTTTTTTTTTAAATATTTTTATTATCCAATGCGTCTCTCAATTTATTCCCGAAGATATTAAACGCTAAAACTAGCACTAAAATACACAACCCAGGTAAAATAGCTAGGTGTTGCTGGTCTAGAATAATGTGAGAGTAATGCTCTTTGATAATGTTTCCCCAGCTAGGCGTGGGCGGCTGCGCTCCTATCCCTAAAAAACTCAGGCCACTCTCTACCAATATTGCTGCAGCAAAATTTGCTGCTGAAATTACAATCACTGGCGCTACTACATTGGGTAAGATTTCTTTGAAAATGATTCTTAAATCAGAATAACCTAGCGCCCTTGCTGCCTCTACAAATTCTTTTTCTCGATAACTTAGAAATTGCCCCCTCACAACTCTAGCGACTTCAACCCACATTGTTAAGCCCACCGCAAGAAAAATTTGCCAATAGCCTTTCCCGATAGCCAGTGTAATTGCCATCACTAGAAGTAGTGTGGGAATCGACCACACAACATTGATTACCCACATCACAATAGCATCAATTCTACCTCGGTAGTAGCCGCCAAGAGCTCCTACAATAACTCCAATAGTAACTGAAATCGCTACGGCTACAAATCCTACAAAAAAAGAAATGCGTGTTCCTATGATTAACCGAGAGTAAAAATCACGACCAAAGCTGTCGGTTCCTAAAAAAAATTTTTTAAGGCTTAGAAAATTTTTAAGAATATTCTCCTTTTCTATTCCCTTTTCTGTAAAAACTGATATTGGAATTTTTTTGACTTCTGCTTCTAATTCTTCTCCGATGTAGGGTTTGTAGTATAGACTATCATTTTTGAGTTGAACTTCTTCTACGGCAATCTCTTCAAAATCAATTTCTTTACCAAAAAAAAAGGGTGCAAATCCTTTCTGCTCAGAGTAGTTTTGTAGCGGAAGCTTCAGTATTTGTGTTTCATAAGCTATTGGCTTGTACTTTAAGACCAAATTTTGTAATGCGGCGTCTTTGGTTTTATCTACCGCTAAACCGTAAGCAAAAAAACTGATAAAACCAGCAGAAAAAACGATGAACAAAGAAACCATCGCTAAATAATCTTTTGATAATTTAACGATGGCTTTTTTTAAAAGAGAATTTCCCTTTAATATCATTTATTCCAGTCTTTCAAAACTCTGACTGCTTCTTGTAAATAAATATCTTTGCCCATTGCTTCTTGCCATTTTTTTCTTCGTTCTGCCAAGACGGTATCTTTCTCGATTAAAGGGATTTCATAATTTACTGGTTTGAAGTTAAATCCATTTTTATACTTTGATAAGGTATCAAATTTTTTTCCCATTTTTTCTCGTTGCTCATAATCTGCCTTAAATTTATTGATATTTAAATAAATCATATGGTCATCACTGATTTGCTTCATCCAACGAGCATATTCATCCAAAGATTTGAAATTTTTATCTGTTATTTTATCAACTCTATAATTTGAGATTAGCTTTTTCAGCTTTTGCTTCTCTTTCCACGGGGTGAAGGTCTGTGCCGATATTTGATCCCATGGCAAAGCGCTTTCGTTACTAGATTCTGTAATGTCTATGTATTTATATCTATCTGGGATTACAATATCAGAAGACACTCCTCTCAGCTGTGTGGAGCCTCCGTTGATACGGTAAAATTTTTGATAAGTAAACTTTAATCTGCCCAAGTCTTCACTGCCTCCACTAAACCAATTTAGTGGTCTCATGATTTGTACCGTTCCTTTGCCATAAGTTTGCGGGCTTCCTATAATGATGGCTCGACCGTAATCTTGCAGTGCAGCTGCCATAATCTCTGAAGCTGAAGCGGATAACTCATTGACCAAAACTACCAACGGACCAGACCAGCTAATGCTTTTATCTTTATCTGCAAAAACTTTTTTATCGCCATCGCTTCTCACAGCTTGCACCACAGGACCACTTGGTATGAAGTGACCTACGATTTCTACAGTCTCTTCCAAATCTCCTCCTCCATTACCACGCAGGTCAAAAATAATTCCTTCTACGTTACTTTCTTTCAGAGCTTCAATCTGACGTTTTACATCATCAGAAGCGTCGTGTCCTTTTCCATCAAAATTCAAGTAAAAAGAAGGTAGATTGATAATGCCGTACTGACGCCCCTCCTTTGTTTGTAAAATACTACTTTTTGCAAAGGTTTCTTCTAGTTCTACAACATCTCTTTCTATCGTAATGTTTTTGAAGGAACCATCTTTTTTCTTAACGACCAAAGTAACCTTTGTTCCTTTTTTCCCTCTAATGTGGCGGATTGCATCTTCTAGCGCCATACCCACAACATTCACAGGCTCTTTGTTCAGTTCTATTACTTTTGTAATCTTATCTTCTACTTCTAGTTCTCCCTGTTTCCATGCTGGTCCTCCTACGACTAAACTTCGAATAGTAGGATAGCCTTTTTCATCCGTCAATGTTGCGCCAATTCCTTCCAGTTGCCCGCTCATCATCAACTCAAAATCTTCATTCTGCTTTGGTGAGAAAAAGTTCGTATGGGGGTCAAATGTGGTTGTAAAGGCATTCATGAAGAAAGAGAAATAATCAAATTTATTTTTCACCATATTTCGGCGAAACATCTCTGATGTCATTTCCTCGACCTGCTTTTTAGCTTCGGTTTCTAGTGCAGCCAAAGACTTATTTCTGGGATCAAACTCATCTTCACCGAAACCTACACTATCCCTTCTCGCCCAAAGCGCTGAGTCTTTCGCTGACTCTTGTAGCAAAATAATTTCTTGCAACACACTTACTTTCAATCGTTTTTCCCATCTTTTTGCCCAGCCTTGGTCTGTTGCGGGGTAAGTAGCTTCATCAAAATCTAAAATTACAGAATCATTTTCGTTGAAGTTTAAATCTGATTTTAAAATTTCTTTAGTCAGTGCATTTAGCTCATCCCATCTCTTGTAGAGGGTATCTACCGTTGCTTTATATAGCGTGATGTCTTCTTTTTCAAAAGCCTCATCCAATTTATCTTCAAACTGATTAAAAAACTTCATATCAGAAGCCTTAAAAAAAGTTTTATTCGGGTCTAGACTCTGCATGTATGTTTTATAAACCTTCGCCGAAAAATCATCATCAATTTTAGGGGCAGAGTAATGTAATATTCCCAAACTTCTTCTCACGTTTTTGATGATTTCTTTCGCCTTTTCATCATCATCATTAGAAAAGGAAAATGGTGTGCAATAACAGAACACCAGTAGTGACATAAAGAGGAAAGAAAGAAGAACGTAAGTTTTTCTCAAGTAATACATTTCAAATTATTTGTTAAAAGACAGTCAATTTTAAAACCAATTTTATGATAGAAATATCATTTAATTATTTTTGCAATACGCAAATATAACTTTTTTATGGAAAAACCACTAATTTTAGTTACCAACGACGACGGAATTACTGCCCCAGGAATACGAAAACTCATCAGTATTGCTAAAAAAATTGGTGAAGTCTATGTCGTGGCTCCTGATAGCCCACAAAGTGCTATGGGACATGCCATTACCATTAATTCCACACTACACATTGAAGAAATGAAATTGAAGGGCGGTGCCGAGTTTGAATGGTCTTGCTCTGGCACTCCTGTTGACTGCGTGAAAATTGCTTGTGACAAAATTTTACCCCGCCACCCAGATTTATGTATTTCTGGGATTAACCACGGCTCTAATTCCTCTATCAATGTAATTTATTCTGGTACGATGTCTGCTGCAGTAGAAGCTGCGATAGAAGGCATCCCAAGCATTGGTTTCTCCCTCTGTGACTTGAGCTATCACGCTGATTTTGATGCAGCTGAGGATTTTATAGAAAAAATAATTTTGCAAGCCTTAAAAAATAAAATACAAAAAAGTTGGGTACTAAACGTAAACATCCCAAAACTTAAAAAATCTAAGATCAAAGGCATTAAAGTTTGCCGACAAGCACACGCCAAATGGGATGAGGAATTTGAAGTACGAAAAGACCCCCGCGGAAGAGATTACTATTGGCTGACTGGCAAATTTGTGAACCTAGACCAAGGCGACGACACCGATGAATGGGCGCTAGAAAATGGTTATATTTCTGTGGTTCCTGTGCAATTTGACTTGACCAATCATCAAGCTATTGGCGAATTAAATCAGTGGGGTTTTTAAAGGCTTAAATTTTCTAAGCCTTTAAAAATTTTATTCACTTTTTATTTGACTTTTATTTAACATATTTTCTAACCACGTTTTTAGAAGATTCAAAGCCCATTTTTTCTTCCTCCACCTCCTCAGCTGCCAGCCAAAGTAAATCGCTGATTTCTTCATCTTGAATGATTAATTCCACATTATTATTCAAAATGACTCTAAAAATAACATCAAGTGTTTGATAATGAATTCCTTTGAACTCATATTTATTGGGAAACGTATCCAGCATTTCTAAATCTGAAGCCTCTAAATCTAAGCCCAACTCTTCTTTCAATTCTCGAATCGCAGCCTCTTTTGCCGACTCTCCTGGGTCTACAAATCCGCCAGGCATATCCAGCATTCCCTTCGCTGGCTCGTTGTTTCTTATAGTGAATAAATATTTATCTTCTTTTT
Organism: Candidatus Ornithobacterium hominis; assembly: GCF_951229915.1. Classification (GTDB taxonomy): domain Bacteria; phylum Bacteroidota; class Bacteroidia; order Flavobacteriales; family Weeksellaceae; genus Ornithobacterium; species Ornithobacterium hominis. The sequence goes on from NZ_OX579588.1 coordinate 1,854,994, forward strand.
TAATAACGCACATCACAGCTGCTGCCATGTTATGGTAATATTCGAATTTGCATTCATGGCAAGTAAATTTGTGATTATTGACGAAAGAATGTTGTGTTGAGCCGCACTGCGGACAATGTTTAAAAAGTGAATTCATAGATTTAATTTTAACCTTTCAAAGCCAACAGGGTAATTACCAAAATAACCAGCTAACGAGAAAACATCATAAACCGAGCGTATTTGTTTATTCCCCAAAGCGATGAGCGTTGTTTTATTTTTTTCATCTCTCACATACACCGTGTAATTGCCATGCCACCAGCCGTTGTGGTAATACAATGTTTCCCCATCTTCCCATTCCATCAGGCGCATGCCCAGGCCGTAGTTTTTAATCCCTGGGTTCTCGTAGCTATAGCCTTTTTTCATCTCAGCAAAAAGTGTTGGAGAAAGAAAATCGCTCTGATACATTGCCTTATCTAGCCGAAGCAAATCTCGTGGTGTGGAATAGATATTTTTATCTCCATAAATTTGATCTAAATCAGTCCATTCCCAGCGCTTCCCCCCCGAACCGTAAGACTGGCTCACTTTTGCCGAATCCTGAATCTGAAACACAAAGGTATCTTCCATTTTTAAAGGCTTAAATAAAATATTTTGCATCGCTTCGGCATAAGACGCTCCTGTTACTTTCTCTATAATGAGTGCCAAAATCGCATAATTGGTATTGCAATAATTGAATTTTTTATTGGCTGAAGCCGTTCTTTCATCTAGCCCGTGATTGATGTAATCTAAAATATCTTGGTTGGATTTCATCTCTCCTTCTCTCCAAAACTTTTCATCAGGCTGAAAGTAAGCGTAATTCTGTAAACCGCTCCGATGCGAAAGCAAGTTCCTGATGGTGATGTTTTTATCAATAAAATCAGGCAAAACCTCCATCACTGGCTCATCCAACCTCAGAAGTTGATGCTCTGCTAATTTCAAAATAGCCAAAGATGTCAAAACTTTAGAAATGGAAGCTAAATGTAACGGAGAATTTTCTTTCATTTTTTTAAGGCTTAAAAAATTTTCATAGCCTAAGTATTTTTCAAAAATAATAGCTCCATTTTTAGCAACAAGCAGGCCGCCACTCACTCCGTTTTTAAGCCAAAGTTGCTGATAAAAAGCCTCCAAGGTTCTCTCAATCGAATCTTTGGGTTGAGTATTTTTTAAATTCCCCAGTTTCGGCTGTTCTGTAAATGTCGGATAGGCCAAAATGCGTTTTTGCTCAGCATTTCCTGCAGGGGATTCATCGGGAGAACTCCCTGCACATCCCCAAAGCAAGCTTAGAAAAAGAAAAAAGAAAATGCGCATTATCTTTCACTTTGGAACTGCTGGAGAAAACGTAAATCATTTTCAAAATAAAGTCTAATATCATCAATTTGATAAAGCAAAAGAGCAATTCTTTCTATCCCCATCCCAAAAGCAAATCCGCTATATTCTTCTGGGTTTATACTGACGTTTTTCAACACATTAGGGTCTACCATACCACAGCCCATGATTTCTAGCCAGCCTGTGCCTTTGGTCATTCTATAGTCTGTCTCAGAGTTCAAACCCCAATATACATCTACTTCTGCACTTGGCTCAGTGAATGGGAAGTAAGACGGGCGAAGTCGAATTTTGGATTTACCAAAAAGTTCAGTGGTAAAATACTGTAAAGTTTGCTTCAAATCAGCAAAAGAAACTTCTTTATCGATGTATAAACCTTCTATCTGGTGAAACATGCAATGCGAGCGCGCAGAAATTGCTTCGTTACGGTAAACCCTCCCAGGGGAGAGAATCCTGAACGGCGGCTGATGATTTTCCATATAGCGAATTTGTACCGAAGATGTATGGGTACGCAACAAAACATCTGGATTTTGCTGAACAAAGAATGTATCTTGCATGTCTCTCGCTGGGTGGTAATCTGGCAAATTTAGTGCTGTGAAGTTATGCCAATCGTCTTCAATTTCGGGCCCATCTGATAGGCTAAAACCTATTCTCTTGAAAATTTCTATGATTCTGTTTTTCACAATATTTATCGGGTGGCGAGCACCTACTGGGCTTGGCAAGCCAGGTTTGGTATAATCTTGCACATTCCGTTGCACTTCATTTTCTTTGCTTTGATTTTTTAAAGCTTCAATTTTTTCTGCAGCAGCTTGTTTCAGCTGATTAAGCGCTTGCCCGACGTCCTTTTTTTCTTCGCTAGGTACATTTTTAAAATCAGCAAATAAATCATTCAAAATTCCTTTTTTAGACAAGAATTTTAATCGAAATTCTTCAATCTGTTTCTCTTCTTGCTGATTAAAACGTGCTACTTCTTCTAGAAGTTTTTGGATTTTTTCTATCATAAAAAATTCGTTGGCGTACAAATATCAAAAAATATTTTCATCTACCGAATGAATAAAGCCACCTTTTTTTTGGGGTGGCTTTATTTAAATTTCAAAAAAATTAAGTTTATTTATTTGCTACAACGTTTACTTTTATTGTTACGTTATCTTTGATTACAGAACCTTTACCTCCTTTGAATGTAATCCCAAAATCTTGGCGATTGATAGTAAATTCTTCTGAGTCTAGAGTAACTTTATCAGCATCTTCTTTTACATTTGCTTTGAAGGTGATGTTTTTTTCAACCTCTCTTAATTTGAAGTTCCCACTGATTTCTGTATTGAACGGACCTTCAATAGCTGCTACATTTGTGATATTGAAAGTTGCTTCTGGGTATTTTTCTACATCCAAGAAGTCTTCTGACTTCAAGTGCCCTTCTAGCTTCGCCTTATCTTCAGGTTCTCCTTCTAAATCATGGCTCACAAGCATAGTTGGGTCAATAATGAAATCACCTGCTGTGATTTGTCCGTTTTCTGTATGAATTTCACCACTTTTCACTGGCATCGTACCATAATGACCTTGTTCTTCGGTTTCGCCTTCGTAAATTTTGTACCCTCTCCAAGTAACGGTGGAAACCGTGTTATCAACAGTGTAAGCCGCTGCCCCTTCTGTAGCCACAGCTGTTTCTTGTGCATCTTGTACGGCTACGGCTTCTTTCTTCTCACAAGAGATAAATGATATAGAGGAAACGACAGCAATGCTTAGTATTAATTTTTTCATATTCTAAATTTTTTACAAAAATAATTAATTTTAATTTGTGACACAAGTCATAAAATGTTTTTCTTTAGGAATTATAGAAAAATCATCTACCTGATAATATAACGTTAAGTAGAATTCTTGCGAATGATAAGGGTTTTCCTACAGTAAACTAACTGTTTTTTTTTAAGGCTTTTATTTTTTTAAGGCTTAAAAAAAGTTTAACAAATTTGTGCTGTAATTTTAACAAGCAAGCCTTTAGCTTTCTTAGATGACTTATTTTTCTTTACTATATTTGCAAGAAGACGAATAGAACTATGTCTATAGATAAAAATAAAATAAAGAATATCCTAGAAGAGATAAATGCCGAAAAATGGGTGAAAAACATTCAAATTTTTGGCAACAAAGTGATGATTGACGCTGTTTCTCCATCACCTGCTATGCATGACAAAAAGAAGCTGGAAGATAAATTGACAGAAAGCATTCACCAAGACTTCCCTGATGCTGATGTGCAAGTACGCGTAGAAGTTAAAAGCACTGCAAAGCCAAGTCCTTCAAAAGAAAATCCTCAAATTTTAGGGAAAAAAATTGATGGGATTCAAAATATCATTGCTGTAGCTTCGGGCAAGGGCGGTGTCGGCAAGTCTACCGTTGCCTCTAATTTGGCTGTGAGTTTGAGAGAAATGGGCTTTCAAGTAGGTTTGCTAGATGCTGACATACACGGGCCTTCTATTCCTACCATGTTTGATGTTGAGGGAGCTAAACCTCACTCCGTTAATGTGAACGGGAAAAGCAAAATGGAACCCATCGAGAGCTATGGCATTAAGATTTTATCCATCGGTTTTTTCACCGCAATAGATCAAGCTGTCGTATGGCGAGGAGCAATGGCTTCTAAGGCTCTACAACAGCTAATCCATGATGCACATTGGGGTAAATTAGACTTTTTGATTGTTGATTTACCTCCAGGCACGGGAGACATTCAGTTATCTTTGGTTCAGCAAGTTCCAGTGACGGGAGCTGTAATCGTAAGTACACCACAAGATGTGGCTTTAGCCGATGCAAGAAAAGGAGTTAATATGTTTCAACTAGAAAGCATTAATGTTCCTGTTTTGGGTATTGTTGAAAACATGTCGTATTTTACTCCCGAAGAATTACCTGAGAATAAATACTATATCTTTGGTAAAAACGGGGCTAAAAATTTAGCAGATAAATTAAATGTTCCTTTCTTAGGTGAAGTCCCCTTGATTCAAGGCATCCGAGAAGGAGGAGACCAAGGTCGACCAGCCACAGCTGAGGCTAATTCTTTAGCCAGCGAAATTTACCGTTCCATTACAAAAAATATGGTCAAAAGCTTAGTTGAAAGAAATACCAATTTGCCTCCAACTGAAATTGTTCGCATCACAACAATGTCTGGGTGCTCAAGTTGATAAATTATGAAAGAAGATTTAGAGAAAAGAGTCATGAGAGCCTTAGATGAAATAAGGCCTTATCTACGCCAAGATGGCGGAGACATAGAGTTGATTTCTATTGAAAATCAAATTGTAACCATCAGATTGCTAGGAACGTGTATTGACTGCACCGTAAATCAAATGACTTTAAAATCTGGGGTAGAAATGACCGTAAAAAAACACGCTCCTGAAATCAAACAAGTTGTAAATTACATAAAGAATTAAATTTTGAATAAAGAATTAAATCAAGTTGTCATCTTATTTGCTGGAGATTCTGGCGATGGGATGCAGCTGACAGGATCTCAATTCACAAACACATCTGCTCATATGGGGAATGACATTAGCACCTTCCCTGATTTTCCTGCTGAAATCCGCGCTCCAGCGGGAACAGTGGCAGGAGTTTCTGGTTTTCAGCTACATTTTGGAAGTGTGGACATCACTTCTCCTGGAGATTACTTTGACGTGATGGTTGCGATGAACGCTGCAGCACTCATCAAAAATATAAGTAGGCTTAAAGAAAATGGCATTCTGATTGTTAACGAAAGTGGTTTTGATGGGAAAAATTTAAGGCTTGCAAAATTAGACGAAAATCCTTTAGATAAAGCTAAAGAAAAATTTCAACTTTATTCGATTGATATTTCTGGGCAAACTTCTGAAGCCTTAAAAAATTTTGATCTAGGAACAAAGGATAAAGACCGAACAAAAAATATGTTTGCTCTAGGTTTTGTCTACTGGCTCTACAATCGCCCATTGGATTACACACTTCAGTTCCTTAAAACCAAGTTCGCTCAAAAACCTGAAATTCTAGAAGCAAATGAAAAGGTGCTAAAGGCAGGTTATCACTATGGTGAAATCACCGATACATTTACCGAAAGATTTGTAGTAAAACCTGCTAAGGTCGCCCCTGGGAAATACCGAAACATTACGGGTAATCAAGCTTTATCTCTAGGATTGATTGCTGCTGCCAACAAGGCTGATTTGGATTTATTCTATGGTGGCTACCCCATTACGCCAGCTTCAGATATTTTACATTTTTTATCAGCGTATAAAAATTTTGGTATCAAAACCTTCCAAGCAGAAGATGAAATAGCAGCAATGGCAGCCGTTGTCGGAGCAGCTTTTGCTGGAGACCTTGCCGTTACTGCCTCATCAGGTCCAGGAATTGCACTAAAAGCTGAAGCAATGGGCTTGGCGTTAATGCTAGAATTACCCGCAGTGATTATTAATGTTCAACGTGGAGGCCCATCTACAGGCTTACCGACCAAAACTGAACAAGCAGATTTATTACAAGCACTGTATGGTAGAAATGGAGAGGCTCCTGTTGTTGTTGTCGCAGCTCATTCTCCTAGTCATTGTTTTGAGATGGCCTTCAAAGCTTCAAAAATAGCATTGGAGCACATGACGCCTGTCATTTTATTATCAGACGGGTATTTGGGGAATGGCTCAGAGCCTTGGCTTTTCCCTCGAGCAGAGAGTTTGGAAAAAATTAAAATTCAAAATCAAAATATCCATCTAAATCATGAAGGTCAATTTTTACCTTATGAAAAAGATGAAAGAGGTGTAAGAAAATGGGCTACCCCTGGCATGAAAGACTTTGAGCACCGCATTGGGGGATTAGAAAAACAACACCTAACGGGGAATGTAAGCTACAACCCAGAGAATCACCAGTTTATGGTGCAGGAACGAGCAGCTAAGATTGAGAAAATCGCAGATTTTTTACCGCCAGCAGAATTAAACTCAGGAAGTTTAAATAGTGAAGTTTTGATTGTCAGCTGGGGCGGTACTTACGGTTCGGTAAAGGCTGGAATCCGTATGTTGGAGGCTCAGCAAATTCAAATCGCTCATTTGCATTTAGATTACATCAATCCTTTGCAGCATGGGGTTGGTGAAATTTTAAATCAGTTTAAGCATATTTTAGTGCCAGAATTAAACCATGGGCAATTAATTAAAATCCTCCGAGAGAAATTTTTGGTTGATGCCATTGGACTTAATAAAATACAAGGAGTTCCTTTCACTGCAAACGAAATTGCTGATCGTGTAATGGACTTACTTAAATAGTTTAAAAAATTGGCAGATTATTTGAATTCTATGAATAAACATTTTAGCATGAAAAAATATTTATTCCTCTTTATAATAATACCTTTTTTTTCAAATTTTAGCTATTCCCAAGCTTATCAATCTGGGGAATATTTACAATATCGCGTACACTATGGATTTTTAAATGCTGGATTTGCTTCGCTAAAGGTAAGCAACGAGAGCCTGAATGGTCGCTCTCATTTTCACGTAAAAGGTGAAGGCTCAACTTCGGGTGCGGTACGTATATTTTTCAAAGTAGATGACCGATACGAAACCTATATTGACCCTGCGACTAAAAAACCTAGTTTATTTATTCGAGACATCAGGGAAGGAGGCTATACTAAAAACAAGCAGCTAAGTTTTGACCACTCTTCTCAACAGGTGGAAGTGAAAGACTTCAAAAAAGGTAAGAGTACAACTTACAAATTCAATACAGAGGTACAGGATATGCTTTCTGCCTTTTATTTCTTGAGGACGAAAGATAATTCTTACTACAAAAACGGAAGTAGTATCAATATTAATATCTTTATGGATGAAAAAATTTATCCGTTTAAATTAGTCGTCGAGGGACGAGAAAAAATTTCTACCAAATTTGGTGAAATTGAAGCTATTCGCATGAAACCTTATGTTCAGAAAGGGCGCGTCTTCAGAGAGAATGAAAGTGTGAAAATTTGGGTGAGTGATGATGATAATCTAATTCCTCTACGCATCGAAGCTGAACTTGCGGTAGGTTCTCTCAAGATGGATTTACATAACTACAAAAATTTAAAATACCCTATCTTGTTCAAATAAATTTCTATGCTAAACATCAAAAACCTCAGCTATTCTTACCACCAAGAGCAAAATGCTGTTGAAAGTATTTCTATCAAATTAAATTCAGATGAGGTTTTATGTTTATTGGGTGAAAGCGGAAGTGGCAAATCTACTTTGCTCAAATTAATTTATGGGAATTTACAGCCCGATGAAGGGATTATATTATTTAATGACGATAAACTAAGAGGTCCTGCTTTTCAACTGATTGCTGGACACCCTGATGTGAAATTTGTGCAGCAAGATTTTAATTTATCTCCTTTTATCAGCATCGAAGAAAACATTGGCGAGCACTTGAGTAACCTTGATTTAGACTACAAAAAGAAAAGAATCAAAGAAGTTGCTGAAATCTTAGAAATTCAGGATTTATTACAGAAACAATCGCACGAATTAAGCGGCGGGCAACAGCAGCGAGTAGCTATCGCTAAAGCCATTGCCAAGTTTCCTAAACTCTTGCTTCTCGATGAGCCGTTCAGTCAGTTGGATGCTAATTTACATCTGAAAATAAGACATCAACTAATGGAATATCTGAGGGAGCATCGAGTAGCTTGTATTTTTACTTCGCATCGAGCTGAGGATGCTTTAGGTTTTTCTGACCAAATTTTAATTCTAAGAAAAGGAAAAGCTATACAAAACTCAACCCCTCAGAAAATTTTTGCAAGCCCAGCCAATGCCTACGTCGCTTCACTTTTTGGTAATTATAATATTTTAACTGCTGAAGATGCTTCAAAATTCGGTATCCCAAGGAATTTTTTAAATAAATATGTTATTTCCTATCCACATGAGATTAAAGTTTACCGAGAAGGGAAATTTCAAGGTGAAGTTATCCATAGTAGATTTTTTGGTAAAGAATATCAGATTGAATTCATAGCAAAAAATCATTTTTTTTATGCGCTTCACCCCGATTATTTTAAAAAAGGAGAAAAAATCAATTTCGATATAAAAAATTACCGTTGGGTTTACTAATTTTTTGATATTCTTCGGGTATTTTATAATTCGCTCATTCTACACTCACCCCGCGCCGCCAATAATCGATTGACAATTAATTATTCAAAGATAATAAAATTACACATCGCGATGGTGAATTGATTGTTTCTTTAAAATTTTCTACTTTGCCAAACCCCGATTTAGTATCAAAAATCAATTTCCACTCTCCCTCTGGCAATTCAAAATCCAATGACTCCCAGTACATATTCATGATTAAGAAAAAATGTTCCCCATGCTTTGGTGAAATTAATTCGCAGGCTAAAGAATGAGACTTTATGGAAGTATCGGGTTGATTTAACCGTACGCCATGAAATTGCACATATGGGTATATTTCGCTTGGTTCAGTTTGCCAATAATTTTGATGAGAAAAAACTTCATAGCTTTTGCTGACATTAATTAATTTTTTTACAAAGCTTAAAAAATTTGTATTTTCTCTCACCAAATCCCAATTCATCCACCCCAGCGGATTGTCTTGGCAATACGCATTGTTATTCCCCAACTGGCTTCTCGCCACTTCATCACCCATCCAAAACATAGGCGTACCCTGTGAGAGAAGCAAAATGCTAAATAAATTCTTCTGTTGACGATCTCTTAATTCTAAAATTTTTTCATCCTCCGTTTCGCCTTCTGTGCCAGAGTTCCATGTGTATAAATCGTTGTGTCCATCTCTATTGTTTTCGCCATTCGCCCAATTATTTTTTTTGTTGTACGAAACTGAATCTCGCATCGTAAAACCGTCATGCGAAGAAACAAAGTTAAGCGACTGCTCTGGCTTAAAGACTCGATGTCGCATCTGCATATCGCCAAAACTTCCCATAAATTTGCTCATCAAATTTTCCACCATTCCTTCTCGCCCAGCGACAAAGCCTTTCACGGTGTCTCTAAAGTCATCATTCCAAATTACCCAGCGATCACCAGAGAAGTCATTAACTTGGTACAACCCAGTAGCATCCCAAGGTTCAGCAATAATTTTGGTTTCTGAAAGAATCGGATCTGAATCGATGCTCCACAGCACTGGTGGATTCTCCTTCACTTGCCCATTCTCGCCTCTAGACAAGGCTGAAGCCAAATCAAAGCGAAATCCATCCACTCGCATTTCTTTTACCCAATATCTAAGGGAGTCTAAGATCATCCGTCTCACCACCGAATGGTTCGCATTGATGCTATTTCCAGTTCCTGAAAAATTTTTGTACCTCCCCATTTCATCCATCAAATAATAGGAATTATTGGCAAATCCACGAAAGCATAAATTAGGTCCTCCATTGTAAGCATCATTTTCTGTCGTATGATTATAAACCACATCCAAATAAACTTCAATGTTATTGGCATGGAAGGCTTTTATCATTCGCTTGAATTCATGAATAATGGCCTGTGGCTCTTCTTCAGAAGCATATGGGGTGTGTAGTGCAAAAAAATTAATCGGCGAATAGCCCCAGTAGTTCAAATTTTTACCAGGAGCATCTTGCGGGTCAAAAGCAAAAATCGGCAGAAGTTCTACGGCTGTGATTCCTAGAGATTTCAAATAAGGTATTTTGTGAATTAAACCCGTATACGTTCCTCTAATGTTTTCTTCTAAACCTGAATTTAAATTCTTGGTAAATCCTGCTACATGTAATTCATAAACAATAGAACTAGAAAATTCATGCCTAGGGTGAATATCGTTCTCCCAATCAAAGTCATCATTAATGACGGCCGACTTGAGGCAATGATGCAAATTAGAAACACCAAACTCTGCTGTAGCTGCACGGTCATAGCTTCCACAAATCATCTTTGCATACGGATCTAGCATCACTTTAGAAGCGTCAAAATACAAACCTCTCGTCGGATTATATTCGCCATGCAAACGGTAACCGTAAAGTTGATTTTCTCTGATTTCTGGTACAAAAACGTGCCAATAATAATACGTTTTATTTTCTAAAGGCTTTAAAAAAATTTTCTCGGGATTCGTATCTACCTCATTTTCAAAAAGTAAAAGCTCCACTGATTCTGCTTCGGGAGCAAAAACCGAAAAATTAACTCCATTCTCATACAATGTTGCTCCTAGCGGAAAACTTTTGCCTGGCAAGGTATACCTTCTTTTCATAAATTCGTCATTTGATGAAAAGCTTCTTCCAGACTTGAATGTTGCCCTTTAAAATTTTGGATATTCTCGTCTGCCATTAAATTTCCCTTTTTAAGCAAAACCACTCGCGAACACAAAGCCTCGACCTCTTGCATGAGATGCGTAGAAATTATCACCGTCTTAGCCCTACCAATTTCTTTGATTACATTTCTGATTTCAATAATTTGATTCGGATCCAAACCATTAGTTGGTTCATCTAAAATGAGCAATTCTGGCTCATGAATTATCGCTTGCGCAATGCCTACACGCTGCCGATAGCCTTTTGATAAGGATTTAATTAATTTATGCTTCTCGAGTGTTAAACCGACTCGCTCAATGACTTCATCAACTTTTTGGGGTTTTAATTTTCTAAGATTTGCTACGAATAGTAGATATTCTTTAACATACATATTCTCATACAACGGATTATTCTCTGGTAAATAACCAAAAATTTTTTTAAAGGCTTTAAAATTAATAGCCTCACCATTTCTTATAACCTTAAAGCCCCCTTCATCAGGGCTCTGCAGCCCAGTAAGAATCTTCATCAACGTTGATTTCCCAGCACCATTAGGTCCGAGCAAACCGAGCGTTTCATTTTCAGAAAAACTAAAACTAATATTGTTTAACGCTTGCTGTTTCCCGTAAAATTTACTCAACTGATTGATTTCAATTTGCATTATATGAAGCTTTTTTAAATAGCAAAAATAAAAGGAATTTTCTAAAGCCTTAAAAAAACTTTAAACAATCAAAATAAAACAGAAATTGAATTTGCTATTGATTTAGCCAAACTCATAAAAGGCGACGCGCCTACAAATAAGGAAATAAAAAACATACTAACAGCGTATGCAACTATTAAGAAAAAGATGCGGTGAAATACCTTAAAACGCACCTAATGAGTGATTATTCAAATTTGAAGTTAAGGATGGATGAACTACTCAATCAATAGGAATCATTTCGTTATCAAGTCCTAATTTCCATTCTCTGTACAAGTTGGGGACTTTTTTTCTGTATTTCTCAAAATTAACCTTGTCGCCTCTTTCTTCATACAAAAGAGCAATGTACAGCAGGTTTACCCCTTTGGGTTTGTAGGACAAGCGTTTTTGTCTAGTCCTAAAATAGCGTTACATAAAAACGTTAAATAAATGAAAGACAAGACAAATTACGTAAAGCGTACACAAAAGGATTATTCACTAAGTTTCAAACATCAAGTAGTATTCGAGGTAGAAAGTGGACTAGAGAGCACAAGATCTGTTCAGAGGAAGTATGGCATTCAAGCAAGGTCTACAGTTGTGAGTTGGCTCAGAAAATATGGTACCTTTGACTGGGAAAACCAAACAATAAGTAAGATGCCAAAATCTGCGGAAGCCAAAATCAAAGAATTAGAATCCAAGATAAAGTTGCTTGAGAAGCAAAAGAATCGGTTACAGAAAGAAGTAGAAGTCTCTTCAGACAAAGCAGCCATTTTCGATTTAATGATAGAGTTAGCTGAAAAAGAGTACAATATCGATATAAGAAAAAACTCATCACCCGAGTTGTTGACACCTACGCAACGCATCAACAAAAAAGCATAAGTTATAGTTGCGAACTTCTCGGGAAGTCAAGACAAGTGTATTATAGAAGAGCAAAAGCAATTAAATCCAAACAAAACAGAGCCATGCAAGTAGTGTTAATGGTAGAAGATATAAGGCATAAATTACCCAAAATTGGCACACGTAAACTTTACCATATGCTAAAAGAGAAGTTACGAGAAATAGGAGTTGGACGAGATAAGTTGTTTGATATTCTTAGAGCCAATCATATGCTGATAGAACCCAAAAAAAGTTATCACATCACGACCAACTCATATCATAGATTTAAAAAACATAAAAACTTAATAGAGAACGTTGTTCCATCTGAGCCAGAACAGCAATGGGTAAGTGATATCACATATATTGGCAAGCGAGAAAATCCTTTCTATCTCGCTTTAGTAACAGATGCTTACTCTAAGAAAATTGTAGGATTTGATGTTTCTGACAGTTTGGATGTTCAAAGTAGTTTAGCTGCGTTGAAAAAAGCAATAAAATGCAGAAAGAAAAACAATAAACAACCTTTAATTCATCACTCGAACAGAGGATTACAATATTGTAGTACAGATTACCAATGCTTGCTAAATGAAAATAATATTTTATGTAGTATGACAGAAAGTTACGATCCTTATGCTAATGCTGTAGCAGAACGAGTAAATGGCATATTAAAGCAAGAATTTATGATTGATATGTATGGAAATAATTTACATGATAAAATTCAATTAGTTAAAGATGCTATTGATAAATACAACAATCTAAGACCTCATTATTCCTGTCATTACTTAACACCACAGCAAATGCACGAACAGAATAAAATTAAAATCAAAACATATAAAAAAATTGATGCTGAAAAGATAGCTTTTCAGCATCAATTAAATTAAATATCTTTGTAATATTAATTGTAACGCTTTTTTAGGACGCTACACTATTTCTTCATTAGATTTTTGATAAATAGCACGATGCCTGTTTGAATAATCAAATTCAAAATAATCAACGGTATCATATAATTAGGCGGTTTGCTACTATTTATAAAAAAGGGGTATTCACTATTCAATAAAACCAAAGGAAAGCCTAAAACGTATTTTACAAATACTCCTAATGATTTACCTATCACCCCAATAGGCTCATCAGTCATCACAAAGAAAATCATTAAAATAAAAAACACAATTTCAATTCCAGTGATAACGAAAAATGTCTTGATAAAATTCCAAACTACTATTTTCATTATTCCCCTTTTTTAATGAATTGGTCGTTATCAGTTACGTTATGCCCGCATCTGTTTCCTCCTGCTCCTCCACAAGGAGGCTGTCCCTTACCTCCCATTATATCACCTCCAAAGAATTTATCTATTCCTTTTATTTTACCATATTCAGTACCTCCATTAGGTAGCCACCAAGGCGAATCGGAAGCAACAGGGTCTCCAGGATGACTATATTGAATTCCTAACGAACCACTTGGGTGAGTAATATCTTTTGGTTGGTGAGGTGTAATATATTCTATTACTTCAACATTATATAGCGGATTTCCATTACTGTCCTTATATGACATCAATTGTTCTGCGTAACCAGCTGCGTGAGCTCCACCTTGACTATGCGAAATTACTTTTATTGTTTCGCCTGCCGTTAATTTAATATCCCCATCCTGTACCATTTTGTGGAATAACTCTGCTTTTAGTTTTCCTTCACCCATTCTTTGCTCTGCCGAAGAATTCCAGTGAGAAGACCCACTTGTGAAACCCACATTATTATCATTATACTTGTTTTGATAATAAGAAGCTATGTCTGCGGAACGTCCAAAAGTATTTTTATCCGTTGACCAATAATTATAAACATCTGTCTTGTGTATTTTAAAACCACCCATTGACCTTTGTTGGTCTGCATTCCCTTTCCCTAATCTTAGCCCTCCAATAAAGATGATATATCTCCCGTCGGGGTCTATTGCATTTATAGGGTTATTAGCAACATAAGTATATGGTGAAATATCAGGGTACTTTTCAGCGAGAGGGTCAACGGAAATCCAGATACTTATGCGTGGGTCATAATACCTCGCTCCGTAGTAGTAAAGCCCCGTCTCTGTATCCAGCTCTTTCCCATTGAACAAATACGGCTTTAAAGATCTTCTTCTCCACATGTTAATTCTGTTTATCAGTAAGTTATATATTATTTCTAATCAAAACAACACATCTGGCACATTACCATTTTTTAATAACAAAAATAATACATCTGGGACATTATCCATTACTACTTAATCTAATATCATACTTTAAGGGAAAATCGTAATGAGTTGTATCATAATAATTTATTCTAATAAAAAAATAATTGTTAGATTCCAATATAAAGACAGTATGGTTATAATCTTCTTTAGCTATTTTTAGTGACTTCTCTAATGCTTCTTTAGTATTTACAAGGAATAATCCACAAAATTGGAAGTCATCTGTGAATATGTATGCTTTTGATTGGTCATCAATTTTGAGGTAAATATTTTTTAATAAAATTGATTTCAAAAAATTATCATCAGTATAATCTATTATTTCTGTTTGGGTTTTTGTATAATTTATACTGTTTAAAATAGAATCGCTTGTCTCTAAATCAATTAATTTAGCATCATTAAAATCAATAAAAAGGCTTTTATAATGATCTAATTTTGTTTTACCCACTCTTAATCGTTTTAAAAAATCTAATCTATTTTTCATAAAAAACTTTTGCTTTAGGTTTTCCTATTTGAGGTTTATTGTTTCTTCCACTTCTATTTAATCCATCTGGACTACTAGGATCTCTTTTTGTTGGCCCTGCTTCCCAATGAGGTTCCCCTTTATGACTTATATCATTTGTAGCATCTTGCACAGTATGTTTTTTATCTCTTGTAAGAAATATTTTATCCTTTGATTTTGCCACCTTATCAGGAATTAAAGGTTGGCTTGTTGGTATTCCAGCCTTTCTCATTGCTTCTCTTCGTGCCGCTTTTGAAGTAATTATTTCCCCTGTATTTTTAACTCCATCTATAGCCTTTTCAATAGTTTTTACATGTTTTGCTATTTTGCCTACTTTACCAATGTCTCCAACTATTGGTACCACTCCTGCGGCGCTTAATATAGCACTTCCCCAATTTCCTTGCTCAGCTTCTAATGTTGCCGCTGCTATATCTGCCACCCCTGTTGGATCTACTATGCCAACAATATCTAAAGCGGCTACTAAAACCTCTTTTCCTTGTAAAGTATAATTTCCGCCTAAATCTCCTACAATAGAACCTGCATTTACAGATATATCCAGTAAGTCTGTTTCTATTGTTATACTGGAGTTATTCTTTCCTTTTATGATTATATCAGCTGGTGCCTTTCCATCAGGGTCTATAAGTCTTATAGGATTATTTAATGTATAGGTATATGGCGATGTTTCTGGATACTTCTCTGCCAGCGGGTCAGTATTGAGCCACAGGCTGGTTTTCATATCCAGATATCTCGCACCAAAATAAGTCAGATTGGTCTCACTGTCCAGCTCCTTCCCATTAAACAGATACGGCATGGTCTTGCTCGTGCTGTGTTCCTCAAAGAGCACTTCTCCAAAGGCAATATACTCCGTGTGCTGGGTTATCCTTCCCTCTCGGTCTGTAATATACGAAGAACTTCCCAAGTGGTCTGGGTGGTAAAAATACAAATTTTTCTCTATTATTCCATTATCTATGAAGCCATATCCTGCTTTTACGGTCTGGGGAGTAATCGGGTCTCCATACTGCACAGGAGGACCTGGGACATCGCCTGGCTCATTGAACTTCGGTGGTCTTGGCCAGCCTTCCGGTGGTTCTTGGTCTTGCCTTATATTCTGCCAACCAAGGCTCGGGTAAGGCTGTTCTGTCCATTGAGATTGCCACACAACTTGCCGAAGCTCTCGAAGTGTCTTTGGATTACTTGGTAGGCTCTACCGATATTCTTTTGGAAAAAAGTATTGTAAACAGGGTTCTCGATATTCAAAAACTAAAAGAGAACGACAAACAACACGTTTTCGCCCTCCTCGATGCTTTTATTAAACAAACCAAACTGCAAAGCATTATGTAAATAAAAACGCCAAGCTGTAAGCCTGGCGTTTTGCTTTATTATTTGAAGAATCTATATTTTTATTTTAAGTTCTAATTCATTAGGTACACCCATTTTTTTACGTTGGTTCAAAAATTCCGATAATGTAAATGGTCCCATTAGTGATTCTTGTTGTACATCAATAATCCAAAATTGTATCACATCTATATTTGTGATCTTTATTCCTGTCGCTTCTGTGTGAATACAGGGTTCTGAAGGCTGTTGATAAACTAAAATAAAATCATTATTAAATGTATAAGATACAACACTACAAGGAATATATTGTTTATTCTTGCCATATATAAAACTTTGATCTTTGCTTTCACTTATAAATTGGTATCCTCCCGGAAGTTTTTCAGCATAATCACTCGTCCCTCCTCCACACGATGCAAAAATCATTGCAGATAATATTAACATTATAATTTTCATATTCTACAATATTAAGTCTAAAATTACCATTTAATTTCCCCTGGTTTTAGTAATCCTGGGTTATCAGGTGTAAAAACTTCTCTATTAGGGCTTATTCTTCCTTTACCATAGAAATAAATTCTATAACCAGTTCCATTACCTGCTTTCCAATCACCTATTTTAGTTTCTATATTCCTAATTACATTACCTGCACTATTCCAAGGTCTTATATCAAAATCATAGTCATCAAAATATCCTTTTACTTCATTATTTCCAAGATTTGTCAGTCCTATTGTTCCATAAACAAGACCATCTTTTCTATTTCCTCTAAATAATAGATTAAAGTACGTTATATCTTTGTTTTCAAATTGATTTGGAGTAATAGAACTTAAATTTAACTGTCCTAAATCAGCAAAAAGAGGTTCTCCATTACCATTTCTGTACCAATCATTAGCTTCATTTAAAGTTATTCTTCCATCATAATCTGGTCTGTCTTTTAGCCCGTTGTAATGTGAAAGCAAACTTGATTGAGCTTCGGAACTACTTAATCCTTCAGCACCTAAACTATGACTAAGAGCGTCTTCGTGGGACATACCTTGCGTGAAGTTATCTTTTTTCATTACAATAGCCTTACCTTGCAACCCTTTATCATCAGTTCCTAAGAAGTTTCCATCTTCATCGTAGATAGGATTGTCTAACATTCCTGTAGGGTCAACTCTGTTGATAGGGTTATTGCTTACAAAATGGTACGGTGTCTTGTTTGGTTGAATTTCCGCTAACGGATCTACATTCAGCCACAGCGATACTCTCGGGTCATAGTATCTCGCTCCATAGTAGTACAATCCAGTCTCCGTATCCAGCTCCTTCCCATTAAACAAATACGGCATGGTCCTGCTTGTGCTGTGTTCTTCAAAGAGCACCTCTCCAAACGCTATGTATTCCGTATGCTGGGTTATTCTTCCCTCTCGGTCTGTAATATACGAAGAACTTCCCAAGTGGTCTGGGTGGTAAAAATACAAATTTTTCTCTATTATTCCATTATCTATGAAGCCATATCCTGCTTTTACGGTCTGGGGAGTAATCGGGTCTCCATACTGCACAGGAGGACCTGGCACATCTCCCGGCTCATTGAACTTCGGTGGCCTTGGCCAGCCTTCCGGTGGTTCTTGATTTTGGCTTCTTTTTATCATAGTCTTTAATAAATTTAATCACTAAATTCTTATCAACTATATTAATTTTTTCAGCATCATCAATATAATAAGATATATACACTTTTAGCGTATCTTCATTATTAATATTAATATCTCTATATCCATAACTCCCCTCTTTAAATATAATAGTCTCTTTTGTTTTATCATATACTACTAATGAATCTTTAAACGATGCATTAGTAGTATTTCCTATTGTATAGAAATATATTTTATATTTTTTTGTTTCTATATCTCTATAAATAAAATATGATTTCTCTTTACACGAAAGTAATATAATACTAATCATTAGTAATAAAAAACTATTTTTTATCATACCATAATCTATTAAAACCTCTATGAATAAATGTGCCTGAATATGTATGTTCTCCAAAATAGGGATAACCTTTATTATAGCCATTCCCATTTTCCATTTTGTGGGATTGCTTACTAGGGAGTATATATATATAGTCTATACTTTACCATAATGTTTTTAGGAAATGGTATATTATAAGAATGCATCTCCTTAAAATAAGGAGTATAAGATAAAATAAGTTGATGATAATTATTAGAATATAAAGAAAACCTAAAGATCTTGTACGGAAAAGAAAAGGTATTTTAGATAAATTATACCAACTATAGTTTTTCTCGTCAATGTTAGTAAGAATCCGTGTAGTATTCCACTTTTCTCCTTCTATATAACTAACCTCTATATAATAATATTGATTATCGTTTGCTAATACCTTTACTAGTGCAGGGCTCTCGTCTGTATAAGCAATAATCCTATTAACATGAATACTATCTCCGTTACTTGCAACAAATGTGCTGTTTGGACCCACAAAAGGATCATAGTTAGCACGGCTAAGCATTCTATTATCTACCTCTGTAAATTGGATTCCATATTGTGGTATAGAAGTGAAATAATCAAATATGCTATTACCATATTTAGTAGCCCCATACTCCCATAATGTGAATAGAAATATATTGAGAATGAGTGCAATAAGTACTTTAATTTCTCTTATCGTTCTAAGTTTTTTCATAATAATTCATTATTTATCTAGAAGAGTTATAATAGTAATTACCATAAGAAGACGAATTTGAATCTTTGTTTCCTTTCGTAGCCTTATCAGGTATTGACATAGGTTTTCCATTCTTATCTGTTTTATATCCTGGATTCTTATAGGTCTCAGACCATTTTACAGGCTGATAATCATAAGGAGTACCACCTAGCTCATTATTAGGACCATAATTATCATCATTATCTAATAAATTAGATAATATAGAATTAGGATCAACAAATCCTCTATCATCAACTGTATAATTTGTTGTACATTTATATTGGTTACATGTAGTGTTATATTCTAGTTCCATTCGTTCCTCCCAAAAATATTGTAGAGATATCTACAGCTGTAGCAATTCTTTCTGCGTTTTGTTCTATTCCTCCAAAATTAATTCTTTCTTATAATTTAATTTTTCCTATAGTTGAAATATTATAGTTCTCATAGATACATAATAATTCATCAAATATTTTTTCATTTACAATTGAACTAGCATTAACGATTCCTTCCTTAATCACCATAGAGGAATTATATATCAGTATAATTTGTTTATTATTAAAAACTAGCTTATTCAATTCTACAATTAGATTATAGATATTGCATTTATCCATTCCTATAAGCCCTATTATAATAATATCGTTAATTTCCAATAAATCAATAATTATGTTATATACAAATAGGTACTCTACCGCTTTATATTTTGGTATTTGTTTTTTTTCGGCGTAATCTATTAATGTTTTTGTTTTTATATCTTTTGTTATTATATTAATAATAACAACTCTTTTTCTTTCTTGATAAAGCTTGAGTTTATCAGAAAGGGATTCTATTGAGGTTAAGAATTGTATATATATCATCTTGTTTAATTTGAAGTTGGTAGTTGATATGTTTTATATCCATAATTAGAAGGATTTGCTTTTTGAAAATGGCCTTTATCTATTATATCTTCTACATATTTTGAATTTCCTGTCTCATCGGCATATTTTAAAGCAGCATTCATTCTATGATTACCATCTGTTAATATAATTTTTCCATTATGTATAAACCCCGCCCCTCCTTTACTTTTATATGTTCCATTTTTCATCGCTTTATAATATTTATCAACTATTGTTTTTACTACTGATTTCTGAGTTGAATATATATTATTTGCTTTTGCTATTTCTGCAACTCGAGATGCATTAGAAGGAGCTTTCAATGCTTTTACTGTTTTAAAAAGACTTCCTCCTCCCAAAAATATTGTAGAAATATCTACAGCTGTAGCAATTCTTTCTGCGTTTTGCTCACTTGCACCTAAAGCCTCTGCACCAGCTTTAGTTCCTGTATGTAATAATGTGTTCGTAGTTTCTCCTGTCCATAGTTGTCTTGATCCAGCTTGAAAATTATCTACTCCATTTAAGAATAGTGGAACCATCAAAGGTGTTGCTGTCCCACCTGAAAAATACTCTCCAACACCTGAACCAACTACTTCTACAGCCCCTCCTAACATTTGAGCCCCTCCCCAAAACCTAGTCCAAAATTTAGATTGCTTCCCGTTCGGGTCTATGTAAATAACAGGGTTTTGATAAGTATATCCATAAGTATTGAGGTTCATAGGGTTGAATACACCACTGTTGTGTTGTCCGTCTATATAGTGCTCGTGCTCAAAGGTAGGATTATAGCCACTGAGTGGGTCAGTGTTTAGCCAGAGACTTGTTTTCATATCCAGATATCTCGCTCCATAGTAGTACAATCCTGTTTCTGTATCCAGCTCCTTCCCATTAAACAAATACGGCATGGTCTTGCTTGTGCTGTGTTCCTCAAAGAGCACTTCTCCAAAGGCAATATACTCCGTGTGCTCCTTTTTATGCTTTCAATGAACTTCTATTTTATTCAATCCATAGGGAGTTGTGAATTTTTGATAATGAAAACAACATTTATGGAACATTACCTACTCTATTTTTTTACCATTTTTATCGGTAGCATAATTTTCCTTAATATATAAACTAATATAATTAACTCCCTTTTTATATCGTGTATGATGTTCATCAAAATAAGTCAAACTATCATTCTTTTTTTCATCATATACTTCTAATAAGTTATCATATGATTTTTTTATTATATTTTTTTCTTCTATAGAGACTATTATCTTATTTTGATCAATGAATATCACATCAACAAAATCTATATTTCGGGCAGCAATATAATTATTTTTAGGTATTTCTTTACTCTTATATTTCCCATATATTATGTATATATCTCCGTTACTTCTTTTCCATACTGTAATACAATTGTTTTGTGGTAAACAATAATATGACTTTACTCCATTTCCAGAAAAGTAACATGTTCCCCCAGTAATCCCTATAATTAATATTAATATTCCAATTACTTTCTTAGTATTTTTTCTAAAAATTATCATTAAAAATAGAGCTATAAAAATTACTAAAAATATCATAATACTTATTTTTTACCATTTAGGTCCCACTGGATAAAGTCTTGTTGCTTCTTTCCATTTTCTTTGAAATTGTTGTTTCTGGAAAATTGAGAAACCAACACTATGTCCTGCTCTTTCTGCTCTTTGTGTAGGCTGTCCCTCTGCTACTCTATTAATAGGATATAACATGAAAGTTTCAAAAGCCCCCTTTGTTTGTTTTGTTTCTAAAGCATCAAATCCAAAGCGAGCCACATCCCAACTCATACCATAAACTCCTGCAACATACCCAGCAGCATAATTTCCTATATCTCGTGCAGAGGCTATTTTTCCGTCTAATAACATTCCTCTATAAACATATTGTTTCCTTTCATTATCTTTTATACCATTAGACATTCCTCTCACTTTAAAGTCAAGAGGTTCTCCTCCTTTTGCATTATTGATGTAATCTACAAATCCTATATTCTTAATTTCATTATCTATAAAATTTTGCCCAGATTTATCTTTAAGGTTAATTACAGTTCCTTTTACTGTATTTCCTCTTTCATCATGGAATGAGTATTCTGTAAGCATTTGACCTAATATTTGTCCTGTTCTTTGTCCTTTTTCATCAACAACATAAACATTTTTATCAGTATTTGCAACTCCTCCTACAACAGTATAACTTCCATCTTTATTTTTCCTAACATCTATATGGTCTGCTCTTTCACCCACCATCCCCGTAGGGTCAATAAGCATTATTGGATTATTATTCGTATATGCATATGGTGTCATAGTCTTCTCCGCCATAGGATCCACATTTAAGAAAATACTTGTTTTTGCATCATAATATCTTGCCCCATAGTAATACAATCCCGTCTCTGTATCCAGCTCCTTCCCATTAAACAGATACGGCATGGTTCTGCTTGTGCTATGTTCCTCAAAGAGCACTTCTCCAAAGGCAATATACTCCGTGTGCTCCTATTTTTATGCTTTCAATGAACTTCTATTCTTTTATTTTACTCAGTCCATAGGGAGTTGTGAATTTTTAATAATGAAAACAGCATTTCTGGAATATATTACTCTCTTACACTTATTTTTTCTAAATTATATTTTTGATAATTCATACTAATTTCTTTTATATCATCAAATGTTTTTAAATCTTTTAGAATAACTTTTATATTCTTAAATGGTATTTTAGGTATACTTTTACCACTTTTGGGAGCGTAAATTATAAGAGTATCATCATTTTTTAATTTATAGAATATTTCATCTCTATAGAAAATATAATTTCTTTCTTTATCTGGAGGTAACTTAATAGGTTTTTCAGAAAAAATAATTTCTTGATGGTCTCCTGTTATTCCCCAAAACCTAGCATATATATATATATTATTTCCTTTTGATAATTCTATTTTTTTTTCTTTTCTATTATTTATTTCACTTTCCTTATTACAATTACTAAAAATTATTATGATAAGTAATAATATTTTTGATATTTTCATAATATAATGATTATTTTTTTTTCTTTTCACCAAATTGCCAACCAGCTTTACTCATTCTATACTGGTAATTAACCTCTCCCCATGTTGGGGCTTTAAATTTACTTATGTCAGAACTTCTATATGTTCCTTGTGTAACTATATCTACTTTTTGCCAAAAACTTAATTTTTTTCCATTACTTTCCTCAATATGTAATGCTCCTGCTAGTTTTTGGAATGTTTCAAAAGAAATACTCAAACCAAACAAGGTCCCTCCTTGTGCATTATAACCAGCTAGGAAATTACCCGCAGAACGGGATGTAGCATATTTACCATTCAGGAGGGCTCCTACATTTCTATATGGAACTTTAATATCAAATAACTGTCCTCCTGCTGATTTTGATGCTATCTCTTTTAGATCCATATCTTTAGCTTTTTTATGCATATTTTCAATTATGGGATTAAAAGATTTACCAACTTGTATTATATAATCAGTCATAGTACTTCTATCTTCTGGATTAACAAATTCATCCCAGTACTCTGTTTCTCCTACTTTTATACCTCCACTTGATGTTCCATATTTTTGAACTCTTTTACTTAATTGATATTCTGTAACTGTTCCTCCATCAGCATTCTTACTATGCTGATAAACTCCATTATCTCCATCATTAAAAACAGCGATTACTTTTCCGTCTTGATCAATATGAGTACTTGTACTTTCCCTTCCATCAGGGTCAATAAACCTAATTGGGTTATTCAGTGTATAGGTATATGGTGATGTTTCTGGATACTTCTCTGCCAGCGGGTCAGTATTGAGCCACAGGCTGGTTTTCATATCCAGATATCTCGCCCCAAAATAAGTCAGATTGGTCTCACTGTCCAACTCCTTCCCATTAAACAAATACGGCATGGTCTTGCTTGTAGAATGTTCCTCAAAGAGCACTTCTCCAAAGGCAATATACTCCGTGTGCTGGGTTATTCTTCCCTCTCGGTCTGTAATATACGAAGAACTTCCCAAATGGTCTGGGTGGTAAAAATACAAATTTTTCTCTATTATTCCATTATCTATGAAGCCATATCCTGCTTTTTATGATTTTCTTAAAGATCTTTTTCTCTGTTTTGTATTTATTATGTTTATCAGATAGTTATATCTTATTTATAATAAAAACAACACATCTGGAACATTATCAAAGAGGAGGAGAAATGAGTTATTGTTTTTACCTAAAAAACTTTATGATACATCTATATAATAGATTTATACCTAATATAATACTAATTAAAACTCCTATTATAAAAATTATTTTCCAATAATAATATACATAAGGTATATTATTGAAATTAATATTAGGGAGAGTATTTTCTTTTCTTATAATTGGATTTTTATCCATTACCATTTTTTCACTATAAAAAGAAAGACTTTTTAAATCATTATTAGTAGAAATATAAATTTTCAATTCATCCTTACTCTCTTCATATCCTACAATATTTTCAATATACAATCCATCATAATATTCTTGAGGCATAATATACCCCAAATCACCATATAGGAAATAATTATGATTGATTTTAGTTAGGCTTATGTGATATTTTAAATGTTTATATAGATGAATAACCCCATTCCCGTAAGAACTAGCTCTTTTATCTATTAAGAACAATCCTATATAAATCACAATTATACTAATTATATTCTTCATAATTATTTATTTAAATAGTCAGATTGTATGGGAATAGATGATGATGAATAATTATTTTTATTCGGGGCTCCTTTTCCTATAGAGGCTTTATCTGGTATTTTTATAGGTCTTCCATCATTATCTGTTTTATATCCTGGATTCTTATAGGTCTCAGACCATTTTACAGGCTGATAATCATAAGGAGTACCACCTAGCTCATTATTAGGACCATAATTATCATCATTATCTAATAAATTAGATAATATAGAATTAGGATCAACAAATCCTCTATCATCAACTGTATAATTTGTTGTACATTTATATTGGTTACATGTAGTGTTATATTCTAGTTCCATTCGTTCCTCCCAAAAATATTGTAGAGATATCTACAGCTGTAGCAATTCTTTCTGCGTTTTGTTCTATTCCTCCAAAATTAATTCTTTCTTATAATTTAATTTTTCCTATAGTTGAAATATTATAGTTCTCATAGATACATAATAATTCATCAAATATTTTTTCATTTACAATTGAACTAGCATTAACGATTCCTTCCTTAATCACCATAGAGGAATTATATATCAGTATAATTTGTTTATTATTAAAAACTAGCTTATTCAATTCTACAATTAGATTATAGATATTGCATTTATCCATTCCTATAAGCCCTATTATAATAATATCGTTAATTTCCAATAAATCAATAATTATGTTATATACAAATAGGTACTCTACCGCTTTATATTTTGGTATTTGTTTTTTTTCGGCGTAATCTATTAATGTTTTTGTTTTTATATCTTTTGTTATTATATTAATAATAACAACTCTTTTTCTTTCTTGATAAAGCTTGAGTTTATCAGAAAGGGATTCTATTGAGGTTAAGAATTGTATATATATCATCTTGTTTAATTTGAAGTTGGTAGTTGATATGTTTTATATCCATAATTAGAAGGATTTGCTTTTTGAAAATGGCCTTTATCTATTATATCTTCTACATATTTTGAATTTCCTGTCTCATCGGCATATTTTAAAGCAGCATTCATTCTATGATTACCATCTGTTAATATAATTTTTCCATTATGTATAAACCCCGCCCCTCCTTTACTTTTATATGTTCCATTTTTCATCGCTTTATAATATTTATCAACTATTGTTTTTACTACTGATTTCTGAGTTGAATATATATTATTTGCTTTTGCTATTTCTGCAACTCGAGATGCATTAGAAGGAGCTTTCAATGCTTTTACTGTTTTAAAAAGACTTCCTCCTCCCAAAAATATTGTAGAAATATCTACAGCTGTAGCAATTCTTTCTGCGTTTTGCTCACTTGCACCTAAAGCCTCTGCACCAGCTTTAGTTCCTGTATGTAATAATGTGTTCGTAGTTTCTCCTGTCCATAGTTGTCTTGATCCAGCTTGAAAATTATCTACTCCATTTAAGAATAGTGGAACCATCAAAGGTGTTGCTGTCCCACCTGAAAAATACTCTCCAACACCTGAACCAACTACTTCTACAGCCCCTCCTAACATTTGAGCCCCTCCCCAAAACCTAGTCCAAAATTTAGATTGCTTCCCGTTCGGGTCTATGTAAATAACAGGGTTTTGATAAGTATATCCATAAGTATTGAGGTTCATTGGATTAAACACCCCATTATTATGCTGTCCGTCTATATAGTGCTCAGTCTCTTGTATAGGATTATAACCACTGAGTGGGTCAGTATTGAGCCAAAGGCTGGTTTTCATATCCAGATATCTCGCACCAAAATAAGTCAGATTGGTCTCACTGTCCAGCTCCTTCCCATTAAACAGATACGGCATGGTCTTGCTTGTGCTGTGTTCCTCAAAGAGCACTTCTCCAAACGCAATATACTCTGTATGCTGGGTTATCCTTCCCTCTCTATCCGTAATGTAACTGCTTGACCCCAGATGGTCTGGGTGGTAAAAATACAAATTCTTTTCTCTTTTTGTTTATTATCTCTGCGAGATGTATTATTTTTTTAGTATAAAAACAATATATTTTGGATTATTGCGGCATATTTAAATCTATCCAATTTAGATCCATACATTTAACTTTTATTTTATCATATTCGAAATAAATATCCTCAAAGATATCTGGTAATTGATATATATTTATAACTTGATAATCTATATTGGATATTTTATATAATTCTAACTCTGTAATAATATATATCTTCTTATTATGTATTTTTATATCGTAGAAAAAACTCTCTAAAAAAATATTTTGCAAGATTTTCCCTGTATGAAAATCTAAAATTATAAATATTAAATCTATTCCTATGGCATAAATAGAATCGTTTATTTCTTCTATTGTAGGATCTATTTCTGTGCTTCGCCAACCTAATTTATAACTATACTTTTCGTTTGAAAGAATGGCAAAAGATCTATCTTCTATACTTTCAAATAAAATTGGAAAATCTAACTTGTCATATTGTTGCTTAGAAATTTTTTCTATTATCATTTATTATAAATTTTTGGAATTATTGTAGATATAGTTGGTTTGTTATTTAAATTTCCTCCTTTATAGAAAAAACCAACATTAATAGCGCCCTTATTACTTACTTCTATACTTTTTGTTATAGTTGTGCCATATTCATTTGTTTTTGTCGAAATAACAGTTCCTTTTTCGAAAGCCTTTGAAAAAATATTTGTGAGTTGTTTTTCATTTTTGATTCCTAATGTGGACAAATCTTTTAAATTTTGAGCAGATCTATTTATATTATGTTGTTTTCCTGTAGTTACTCTTCCAAAAAAATAGTCATACTTACTTTGAGCTACAGAAAAACCTTTTGCTGAGTTGGTTAAATTATTAGTACTCTTTTTTACAATATCTCCAAGTACTTTTCCACCTGCCCCAAAAATAGCTCCTACTGTTGCATCTACTACTACATCAGTTGCAGTAGTTTTCTTTCCTTGTATGGCTCTATTAGCTACTCCCCCTACAACATTTGCTCCACCTGCTACTCCAGCTGTTACTGCTAAACTGGCTCCACCTGTAAATCCTGCTACTGCACCTGTTATAGCTCCTTGTGCCGCACTTCCTCCTATGGCTTTCCAACTAGTTATTTTACCATTTTTATAAAACTGCATCCCAGCTTCTACTCCTCCTCCAATAAATCCTCCTACTAAGGCTCCTCCAGCAGCTGTTATACAGTTGGGGCACTCTCCATCTGGGTCTACATATTTTACAGGATTTTGGTAACTAAATGTATAAACAGCATTGTTCATTGGATTAAAGACTCCACCATTAGAAGAATCTTCATCATCCATAGCTTCGTCTCTCAGCATCATAGGGTCTACATTCAGCCACAGACTTACTCTCGGGTCATAATATCTCGCACCGTAGTAATACAATCCTGTTTCTGTATCCAACTCCTTCCCATTGAATAGATACGGCATGGTCTTGCTTGTGCTGTGTTCTTCAAAGAGCACTTCTCCAAAGGCAATATACTCCGTGTGCTGGGTTATCCTTCCCTCTCGGTCTGTAATATACGAAGAACTTCCCAAGTGGTCTGGGTGGTAAAAATACAAATTATTTTCTCTTTTTGTTTGTTATCTCTGCGAGTGTATTACTTTTTTAGTAAATTTAAAAACCTCTCCCTAAAAATTTTTAGGGAGAGGGTGGGTTTTTGAGGTATTATCTATTATTTATTGTTACCAATAAGTAATATTTTATTTTTATAAAATTCTACTAATTTATTTTCTATATTGTAATTTTCCTCTTCCATATAAACAGGCTTATTTATGATTGTTGATATTGTAGAGATAAAATTTAAAATTAATTCTAAATTATTGTTTTTTAGAATCTCATTATAAAGAATGTCTAGCTCTAAATTCTCCATACTATTGAAATAACAGTTAATAGAAATATTGTTTAACTTAATGATTGCCATATATCCATTATCTGTTTTATTATTCCAAAAATCTAATAATTTATCATACTCTATAAAGTTATTAGTTTTATAAGTAATATACTCTTTAAAGTTTATCTTATATGTATGATTAAAAAATTCTATTAAATTCTTCCAATCAATACTTGATAAATTATAGGCACAAATATTAATAAATACCTTGTTATCCATTTTATTTATTGCTTCTTTTATAGCTTTATGAATTTCTATGTTATTATTATTTATCATTTTTAATTACTTTTTTTATATTATCTGCATTTCTTTGTGGTAATTCTCTAAACCCGCCAAATTTTCCTTCTCTACTTATATTTATTCCTCTACCTGTGATTTTATCATAGATAGTTTTTGTTCCATTTTTTTCTATATCTATTAATTGTTTTTTAGATTTTAGAATATCCTTTACAATATTTAATCCATCTTTTGTAGCTGTTTTCCCAGAATATTTTACACCTTCAAAAACACTTCCTTCTCTTCCTGAATGTTTTTGTAATGCTCTACCTATTGAAGACATACCATTTTTAGATGTAGCAGTCATAGAATTAAAAAGTTTTTTACTGTCTTTAATATTACCCAAATATTTTCCAGCAGCCCCAAAAGCAGCTCCTACTGTTGCATCTATTACTACATCAGTTGCAGTAGTTTTCTTTCCTTGTATGGCTCTATTAGCTACTCCCCCTACAACATTTGCTCCACCTGCTACTCCAGCTGTTACTGCTAAACTGGCTCCACCTGTAAATCCTGCTGCTGCACCTGTTATAGCTCCTTGTGCTGCACTTCCTCCTATGGCTTTCCAATCGGTTATTTTGCCATCTTTATAAAACTGCATCCCAGCTTCTACTACTCCTCCAATAAATCCTCCTACTAAGGCTCCACCAGCAGCTGTTATACAGTTGGGACACCCTCCATCAGGGTCTACATATTTTACAGGATTTTGGTAACTAAATGCATAAACAGCATTGTTCATTGGATTAAAGACTCCACCATTAGAAGAATCTTCATCATCCATAGCTTCGTCTCTCAGCATCATAGGGTCTACATTCAGCCACAGCGATACTCTCGGGTCATAGTATCTCGCACCGTAGTAATACAATCCCGTCTCCGTATCCAACTCTTTGCCGTTAAACAAATACGGCATGGTCCTGCTTGTGCTGTGTTCCTCAAACAACACTTCTCCAAACGCTATATACTCCGTGTGCTGGGTTATTCTTCCCTCTCTATCCGTAATATACGAAGAACTTCCCAAGTGGTCTGGGTGGTAAAAATACAAATTTTTCTCTATTATTCCATTATCTATGAAGCCATACCCTGCTTTTACCGTCTGGGGAGTAATCGGGTCTCCATATTGCACAGGAGGCCCTGGCACATCTCCCGGCTCATTGAACTTCGGTGGCCTTGGCCAGCCTTCGGGCGGTTCTTGGTCTTGGCGGATATTCTGCCAATTAACGCTCGGGTAAGGCTGTTCTGTCCATTCTGGGCTGGCGTAGATGCCGTGCTGTGTCGGCGGACCTGGGGGGACTTTTAGTCCTCTTATGTAGTTGTCCCTTGCTTCCTGCATTTGGGCACTCTGGCGGATGTAGTCTATTCCTCCCGCCATGATGCCCGTGTTTTTATGCACAAAAGTCCCCTCGCCCAGCTTGCTCACTATCCTGCTGCTTCCCTCAAAATAATGCTTGGTGAATCTGCCTTTCTGCACCACGAAATAAGGGTTCACATAGGCGGTATAGTCGTCCATATGGGTGATGACGGCCGATGTCAGCCCGTTGGTCACCACCGTACTGCTCTCCCCACTGCTTTTCACAGCTCTTTCTCCCGTATGGTCGTAAGTGTAGAGATGCAGTTTTCCATTATCGTTTATGCCTCTCAGCCTATTTTCCTCGTCCCAGACCATAGCGCGGAAGCTCTTAGATTCCTCGTAATAGAGAGGGTTTCCGTTGCCGTCATATTGGTAAGTTCGGGCTTTAGGTTTGCCCATCTCCATGATTTCACTCGGGGCGTGAGGGTGGGAAGGGTTGTTGTAGCTGTAGTCCAGCGTATAGCCCTTCTGCACCCCGCCGGAGAGGTGGTTTAACTCTTTCTTTGTGATGGAGTTAAGATTATTATAACTCATTTTCAGCTCATAGCTGGCGCTGGTGAGCTCTCCGGTGTAGTTTCCTTTGGCGAGGGTCAGCCGGTTGAGATTATCATACTGATATTCATAGCTGGAAGCCCCGCCCAGTGCATTGCGGATAATCGGAAGCTGGTTCTCCACCTTGAGAATGTTCCCTACCAAATCATACGCATAACGGTTGTTCTGGATAAGGAAACTTCCCACGCCTCTTTGTTTTTTCTTTGGGCGTGCCCCTCGCCAAGGCTGTTCCTGCTTCGTCGGGTCGGGCTGTACGCTATTACTCCTCGCCGTGAGCCATGCTAAAACCCCACAACTACGGCTGTGGGGTATCCGCTGCCATCCCTCACGCAACCTCCTTTGTGCTCCTATTTTTATGCTTTCAATGAACTTCTATTCTTCTATATATCTCCATTCACTATTAATCAAAAGTTCTATTCCCTTTATATCAACCGATTGATAAGAAAAACTTATTATTCCAATATCTGCATTTTTGTGAATTATCCAATCAAGTGTCTCGTCAAAAATTGTCAAACCTATAAGATAATAAGTTTCTATATTCTCTTTATAACCTAAAGAAGAGATATAGTCTTTTTCTTTAGTAACAAATTTGATAAAACTTTTTCTTTTAAATTTCAAATAAGATGTATTTTCACTTATATTAGTCCCTCTTGTTAGAAAGATATAATCGCTATTTAAATTTTCTAAAAAAGCTAAAAAAATGCCTTTCAAGAAGTCTATATTTGGATAATCAAAATATAAGACATTAGCATTGCATAAATTTGTTTCTCCATCAATATCTAATCCATAGATATTTAATAACATATTTGTTATTATAGGTTCTGTAACTGAGGTCACGAATTCTTCTTTATAAAAAAAACACATACTTACTTTTCTTTAAAATATACATCTATTTGTTTCCCATTAATTTTTTTAGTAAATGTATCAAGATTTTTGTAGCTTCCAGAATTAGAACTTCTAAAAATAATTTGCTCCTCTCCTTTTATTAATTTATATCCTCCACTACTTAATTCTTCTGATTTATATCCTGATTTTAATAAACTTTTATATACCTTCATAGCTTTTTCACTGCCTCCTTCTCTTACTACTTTCCATCCAGCAATAGTATTCCTATTTTTACCAAAAGTAGCATTTGCGATTCCTCCTTTAGCTGCAATTTCTTCAAAATTGGTTAGAGTTTTTGTATTAAAGATATTTTTTATATTCTTAATACCATTCGTTCCTCCCAAAAATATTGTAGAAATATCTACGGCTGTAGCAATTCTTTCTGCGTTTTGCTCACTTGCACCTAAAGCCTCTGCACCAGCTTTAGTTCCTGTATGTAATAAAGTGTTCGTAGTTTCTCCTGTCCATAGTTGTCTAGCTCCAGCTTGAAAATTATCTACTCCATTTAAGAATAGTGGAACCATCAAAGGTGTTGCTGTTCCACCTGAAAAATACTCTCCAACACCTGAACCAACTACTTCTACAGCCCCTCCTAACATTTGAGCCCCTCCCCAAAACCTAGTCCAAAATTTAGATTGCTTCCCGTTCGGGTCTATGTAAATAACAGGGTTTTGATAAGTATATCCATAAGTATTGAGGTTCATTGGATTAAACACCCCATTATTATGCTGTCCGTCTATATAGTGCTCAGTCTCTTGTATAGGATTATAACCACTGAGTGGGTCAGTATTGAGCCACAGGCTGGTTTTCATATCCAGATACCTTGCCCCAAAATAAGTCAGATTGGTCTCACTGTCCAGCTCCTTCCCATTAAACAAATACGGCATGGTCCTGCTTGTGCTGTGTTCTTCAAAGAGCACCTCTCCAAACGCTATGTATTCCGTATGCTGGGTTATTCTTCCCTCTCGGTCTGTAATATACGAAGAACTTCCCAAGTGGTCTGGGTGGTAAAAATACAAATTCTTTTCTTTTATTCCATTATCTATGAAGCCATACCCTGCTTTCACGGTCTGTGGCGTAATCGGGTCTCCATACTGCACAGGAGGACCTGGCACATCTCCCGGCTCATTGAACTTCGGTGGCCTTGGCCAGCCTTCGGGCGGTTCTTGGTCTTGGCGGATATTCTGCCATCCAAGGCTCGGGTAAGGCTGTTCTGTCCATTCAGGGCTGGCATAGATACCGTGCTGTGTCGGCGGACCAGGCGGGATTTTCAGTCCACGAATATAATTGTCCCTTGCCTCCTGCATTTGGGCACTCTGGCGGATATAGTCTATTCCTCCCGCTGAAATCCCCCTGTTTGGATGATGAAAAGTTCCTTCACCCAGCTTGCTCACTATCCTTGCCGAACCATCAAAATAATGCTTGGTAAATTTCCCTTTCTGCACCACGAAATAAGGGTTTACATAGGCGGTATAGTCGTCCATATGGGTGATAACTGCCTCATTTTTATATTTTTCTTAAAGATCTGTTTCTCTTTTTATGGATTTGATAATTTACATTCTACTCTCTCCCTTCGGTGTCCCTTCGGTAATCCTTCGGTGAAGGTTCGGTGTCCTATCGTTTATGGTTTTCTAATTATTTTATGATTTTATTGTGAATTCTTAATAATGAAAACAACACTTCTGGAATATTACCCATTACCAGCCTTTTTTTCTTATATAATACAATTCTTCTTTATCTTTATTGAAAAGGAATAAATAGTACTCTAATTCATTGATATATACATATGTATAATAATTATTAGAGTCATTCAATATAGCGTTAAAATTTTTACCATACATATCTTCTTTAAATACATCTGAATTAATTATATCCTTAAATTTTTCTCTTTCTTTAATATCCATAGGACATTTTTTCCAAGTAGAACTATTTTCTTTTTTATTTATAATTTCATTTTTCTCCCATTCTTCAAATTTTGGATAATTTTCATTTATAGAAACATTTTCCATCATTTTATATAAATACAACTCAAATAATTCATTATGAAAACTAAACCCAATAAAATCCTTATCATATATTTTATCAACATTTCCTCTATAATTAGGAAATAATTTCTGAAAATCAGTTGCTTTTAGTGGGCTATATGTTTTTTCATTATAGTAAATAATTCCTCCTAATATACCCATTAATAATATAAATATAAAAGTTACTTTTTTCATAAATATTTATTTTCTTACAGGAACTTTTGCGCTTCCATATCCATAGATTAAAAATTTTTTACCATCATTTTCACCACCTGGTCTTCCAGCCCAAGTTGCAAAGTCCCTAAGAGGTCTTCCATCCATTTCATAATCATATATATCCATATATGTGGTTCCTCCAATATGGACTATTCCATTTTGTTCATCTAAGAGAGTTAGTTTTAAAGTCCCATATACCTTACCTGTGTTGCTTAATCCCCAAATAAAATTTTTATAGAAGGATTGCCCCTTTTTATTGTCAAAACTTTTGGTAGTTACTTCCGTTAATACTATTTTTTTCTGATCAACAAACAAAGGTTCTCCAGTTTTCTTAAGCCACCAATTATCAGCTTCTTCTTTTGTTAGAAATCCATCATAATCAGGTCTATTAGGAAGATTATCGTAATGAATATTAAATTTCTTTTTCGCTGCTTCTGTTCTTAATCCGATATAACCTTTGCTTTTAGATAAAGCTTCTTGGTGTGACATATTTTGTTTAAAATCTTTTTTATCCATTATTATTGCTTTACCTTGCAGACCTTTATCATCTGTTCCTAAAAAATTTCCATCAGTATCATAAATAGGTGCATCAATATTTTTTGCTTCCGCTTCCATCCCCGTCGGGTCTATCAGGTTTATCGGATTGTTATTCGTATACGCATACGGTGTCATAGTCTTCTCTGCCAATGGATCCACATTCAAGAATATACTTGTCTTAGGGTCATAGTATCTCGCTCCGTAGTAGTAAAGCCCCGTCTCCGTATCCAGCTCCTTCCCATTGAACAGATATGGCATGGCCTTGCTTGTAGAATGCTCTTCAAACAATACTTCTCCAAACGCTATATACTCCGTGTGCTGGGTTATTCTTCCTTCTCGGTCTGTAATATACGAAGAACTTCCCAAATGGTCTGGGTGGTAAAAATACAAATTCTTTTCTCTTATTCCATTTGGAACAAAGCCATACCCTGCTTTTACCGTCTGGGGAGTAATCGGGTCTCCGTACTGCACAGGCGGCCCTGGGACATCTCCCGGCTCATTAAACTTCGGTGGTCTTGGCCAGCCTTCGGGTGGTTCTTGGTCTTGGCGGATATTCTGCCATCCAAGGCTCGGGTAAGGCTGGCCTGTCCATTCAGGGCTGGCGTAGATGCCATGCTGTGTCGGCGGACCAGGCGGGACTTTCAGTCCACGAATATAATTGTCCCTTGCCTCCTGCATTTGGGCACTCTGACGGATGTAGTCTATTCCTCCAGCCATGATGCCCGTGTTTTTATGTACAAAGGTTCCTTCGCCCAGCTTGCTCACTATCCTGCTACTTCCCTCAAAATAATGCTTGGTAAATCTGCCTTTCTGCACCACGAAATAAGGATTCACATAGGCGGTATAGTCGTCCATATGGGTAATGACTGCCGATGTCAGCCCGTTGGTCACTACCGTACTGCTCTCTCCGCTGCTTTTCAACGCTCTCTCGCCCGTATGGTCGTAAGTGTAGAGATGCAGTTTTCCATTATCGTTAATGCCTCTCAGCCTGTTCTCCTCATCCCAAACCATAGCGCGGAAGCTCTTATATTCCTCGTAATAGAGAGGGTTTCCGTTGCCGTCGTACTGGTAAGTTCGGGCTTTAGGCTTGCCCATCTCCATGATTTCACTCGGGGCGTGAGGGTGGGAAGGGTTGTTGTAGCTGTAGTCCAGCGTATAGCCCTTCTGCACCCCGCCGGAGAGGTGGTTTAACTCTTTCTTTGTGATGGAGTTAAGATTATTATAACTCATTTTCAGCTCATAGCTGGCGCTGGTGAGCTCTCCGGTGTAGTTTCCTTTGGCGAGGGTCAGCCGGTTGAGATTATCATACTGATATTCATAGCTGGAAGCCCCGCCCAGTGCATTGCGGATAATTGGAAGCTGGTTCTCCACCTTGAGGATATTCCCTACCAAATCATACGCATAACGGTTGTTCTGGATAAGGAAACTTCCCACGCCTCTTTGTTTTTTCTTTGGGCGTGCCCCTCGCCAAGGCTGTTCCTGCTTCGTCGGGTCGGGCTGTACGCTATTACTCCTCGCCGTGAGCCATGCTAAAACCCCACAACTACGGCTGTGGGGTATTCGCTGCCATCCCTCACGCAATGCACTGCGCTCCTATTTTTATGCTTTCAATGAACTCCTATTCTTTTATTTTACTCAGTCCATAGGGAGTTGTGAATTTTTAATAATGAAAACAACACTTCTGGAACATTACCTACTCTATTTTTTTACCATCCTTATCTGTAGCATAGTTTTCTTGAATATTGATACTTATAAAGTCAACTTCTTTTTTATACCTATTATATTTGCCATCAAAATAAGTATACAAACTATCATTCAAAACTTTATTTTCTTTATAAAGTTCTATTAAGCCATTAGAAGATTGTTTAACAATTGTCGCATTTTTGTCAATATCAATAAGAAGCTTACCATCTTTTGACAATATCATATGTATATTACTGTATCTGTTGTTTGACATCTTAATATAGTTATCAGATGGCTTTTCTCTATTTTTATACATACCATATATGATGTATATATTTTCATTGTCAGATTTCAAAACAGTAACACACTTGTTTCCAGAAAGACAATAAAAAGACCTCATACCATCAGATTTACAACTATTCATTACTAAGAGAAAGAGAAACACAAAGCCCAATACTAATATCATAAATATCTTTTTCATAACTTTTAGTATTTCGGTCCTATTGGCCACGGATTAGTTGCTTTTTGCCATTGTTTTTCAAACTGTCGTTGTTTATAAATCGGATAGCCTGCATTATGACCAGCTCGCTCCGCTTGTTGAGTTGGTTGTCCTTCTGTTTTCCAACTTCTCCACTTAAACACATTCCAAGTTTTATAATTTTGTTTAGTTTCAAGTGCATCAAAAGCTATTCTAGAAGCTCCCCAACTTTGACCGTGCTTTCCAGCTACATAACCTGCTGAATAATTACCAATATCCCTTGCCGATGCTATTTTACCTTCAAACGACATTCCTCGATAATGATATTGACTTTCTTGTTCTAATGTTAGTTCTTTGGGTATATTATTAGTTTTAAAGTCAAGAGGTTCGCCACCTTGAGCGTTACCCATATAATCAAACAATCCAATATTTTTGATTTCGTTATTAAAGAAATTCTGTCCTGACTGGTCATTTAGATTGATATTTGAACCTGTAACAGCGCTACCGTCATCATAATGGAAAGAATATTCTGTAAGCATTTGACCTAATATTTGTCCTGTTCTTTGTCCTTTTTCATCAACAACATAAACATTTTTATCAGTATTTGCAACTCCTCCTACAACAGTATAACTTCCATCTTTATTTTTCCTAACATCTATATGGTCTGCTCTTTCACCCACCATCCCCGTAGGGTCAATAAGCATTATTGGATTATTATTCGTATATGCATATGGTGTCATAGTCTTCTCCGCCATAGGATCCACATTTAAGAAAATACTTGTTTTTGCATCATAATATCTTGCCCCATAGTAATACAATCCCGTCTCTGTATCCAGCTCCTTCCCATTAAACAAATACGGCATAGTTTTGCTCGTGCTGTGTTCTTCAAACAACACCTCTCCAAACGCAATATACTCTGTATGCTGGGTTATTCTTCCTTCTCGGTCTGTAATATACGAAGAACTTCCCAAGTGGTCTGGGTGGTAAAAATACAAATTTTTCTCTATTATTCCATTATCTATGAAGCCATACCCTGCTTTTTACATTTTTCTTAAAGAACTGCTATTCTTTTGAGGATTTGATAATTTACCATCTACTTTCTTCCTTCGGTGTCCCTTTGGTGAAGGTTCGGTGTCCTCTCGTTTACGGTTTTCTAATTATTTTATTGTGAAGTTTTTAATAACAAAAAATATATTTGGAACATTACCCTTATTGTTTGATTTCATCTGATAATCTCCTAATTAGATATGCCCAAAGATTTGAATTTATTGGCAATGGTAATGTAATAGAAGGTAATCGATACTCTCCATATCTTTTATCATCCCTATCTTTAAATACAAAATATGAGGGTATTCCTAATATCAGTTTTGCATCAGATATTTTTGTTATAAAACCTTTATGATATTTATTTGAGTCAAATATATTTCCTGCTTCTGATAGTAATTTAGAATATTGTTTCTGCTGTTTTCTATTTTTAATATTAATTAATATCATAGGGTGAACTTTTTTTATATTCCCCATATCATCTAACTCAATATAATATTCCTTATTATAGGGTATGTCTTGTATTATCAAATAGTAGTACTTGTCTTCTAATGAATATAAAATTTTAGAAGTATTAAATTCATCAAATTGTTTTAATACTTTATCTGATTTATCTCTACTTATTAAGGCTAATGAGTCTATCTTTTTCTCCCAAATTGTTTGGGCATTATGCTCTATAAAAGAGTAAAATAGTATTATACATATATATACTTTTGTTCTCATTTGGTCATAGGTAATTCGTTTGGTTCTATAATATGTCCTTGATTGTAT
Organism: Candidatus Ornithobacterium hominis; assembly: GCF_951229915.1. Classification (GTDB taxonomy): domain Bacteria; phylum Bacteroidota; class Bacteroidia; order Flavobacteriales; family Weeksellaceae; genus Ornithobacterium; species Ornithobacterium hominis. The sequence continues at coordinate 1,892,997 of NZ_OX579588.1, forward strand.
CCAGCGTGATCGCTGCCATCTCGCTCAGGCTTTCCTAATAATCTTCTAATTAAATTATCTGTTCTAATAGCATTAGAATTATTTGTTTTATCATTCATTTTCTTTGCAGATGGTATTCCGTGTCCAAATAATTCGTGTCCCGATGTAATAGCTCTATCATCATCTTTATGAATAGCACTAATGAATGAATGAGAACCATCTTTTGTAGGCACATTTAATCCACCTCCTTGGCTATCAATAAATGTTGAACTAAAATTACCATCAGGAGTTAGTAACATATCTCCTATCCCTTCTTGAGCTTTATTCATATGATCTCTAAAAGCAGTAGCTCCTTCAGCTGATGTAAAATCTCCACTTAAATATTCCACTTTATGTATTTCTTTTGAATTTATTGTGTTAGCTACCATATCAATATAAGCTTTTTCATCTGTATTAACGGATATATTTTCTAATGCTTTGGTAAGTGCTGATACATCTATTTTATTAAATTTACTTCCTTTAATACTTATTAAAGCTCTTACTCCTTCAAACTTCTTATCCTTTAATACTCTATAAATATCTTGTTGAAAGTTTTGAGCATCTTTTCTTGTAACACCTATTATATCTCTTCCATCAGGGTCTACCAACATTATCGGATTGTTGTTTACATATGTATAAGGCGATGTATGTGGATATTTCTCTGCCAGCGGGTCTACATTCAAGAAAATGCTTGTTTTTGCATCATAGTATCTCGCTCCGTAGTAATATAATCCAGTCTCTGTATCCAGCTCCTTCCCATTAAACAAATACGGCATAGTCCTGCTTGTAGAATGCTCTTCAAACAACACCTCTCCAAAGGCAATATACTCCGTATGTTGGGTTATTCTTCCCTCTATATCCGTAATATAACTGCTTGACCCCAGATGGTCTGGGTGGTAAAAATACAAATTTTTCTCTATTATTCCATTATCTATGAAGCCATACCCTGCTTTTACCGTCTGCGGAGTAATCGGGTCTCCATACTGTACAGGCGGACCTGGCACATCTCCCGGCTCATTGAACTTCGGTGGTCTCGGCCAGCCTTCGGGCGGTTCTTGGTCTTGGCGGATATTCTGCCATCCAAGACTCGGGTAAGGCTGTTCTGTCCATTGAGATTGCCACACAACTTGCCGAAGCTCTCGAAGTTTCTTTGGATTACTTGGTAGGCTCTACCGATATTCTTTTGGAAAAAAGCATTGTAAACCGTGTTCTCGACATACAAAAACTAAAAGAGAACGATAAACAACACGTTTTCGCCCTCCTCGATGCGTTTATAAAACAAACTAAATTACAAGGTATTTTATAACAACAAAGCCACTCAATGAGTGGCTTTGTTTTTAACTTTAGTTCTTACTTGTAAGGAAAAAGTTTGTCGCTTATTTTAAAAACATACTCACTTTTTGAAAGCCAATCTACTTCGGCTCTCACATCATCTGTTATCTCTTTATATTCTATTAAAGAGCCAATGTTTTCAATCTTATCAATAAACACAACATCAAAATATAACTCGTCTAAACCTAAAGGTACAATTTTAAGAGCATCATTGATGTTGTTTGCTTTCACGATAATATTAGCCCAAGCTCCGCTGTAATCAATGTTATCTGGCAAACCATCGAAATCAATTAAATCATTAAAAACAAATCCATCTTTTGCTTTCAGATTTACAAATGCCAACCAAAAATTACTATATTTTTTTCTCTTCATTGTTTATTAATTAGGATTTCTTTTTGATGAACGATTCTCATAATGTACATTGTCCTTGCCTGTCATCTTTTTACCATCTTTGGTTGAGTGATAATGAGTTTTTTGTCCTTTATCACTTGAATGTTTGACAGGGCTTGTATTTGATTTTGGATTATTCCTCGCAGCATCTTTAGCTTGTTTTAGATTAGGTTTACTTACAGTATGTATTTTAGGCTTACCACTTGGTCCTAATTGACTTTTAGGTATTCCTTTTTCAGCTGCTTCTGCAAGATTTTTAGCTTTCGCACCATCAATAGCTTTCTCAATAGTTTTGAGGTGCTTTCCTACTTTACCTACTTTACCAATGTCACCAACTATTGGTACCACTCCTGCGGCGCTTAATATAGCACTTCCCCAATTTCCTTGCTCAGCTTCTAATGTTGCCGCTGCTATATCTGCCACCCCTGTTGGATCTACTATACCAACAATATCTAAAGCCGCTACTAAAACATCATCTCCCTGTAAAGTATAATTTCCTCCTAAATCTCCTACAACAGAACCTGCATTTACAGATATATCTACTAAATCCGTTTTAATGGTTACACTCGAATTATTCTTACCACGTATGATAATGTCTTCGGGTGCCATACCTGTCGGGTCGGTAAATCGCAATGGGTTATTAAAGCCGTAACTGTATGGGCTCCACTCTGGAAATTCTTCGGCTAAAGGGTCAACATTCAGCCACAGCGATACTCTCGGGTCATAGTATCTCGCTCCGTAGTAGTAAAGCCCCGTCTCAGTGTCCAGCTCCTTCCCATTGAACAAATACGGCATGGTCTTGCTTGTGCTGTGTTCCTCAAAGAGCACCTCTCCAAACGCAATATACTCTGTATGCTGGGTTATCCGTCCTTCCCTATCTGTAATGTAACTGCTTGACCCCAAGTGGTCAGGATGGTAAAAATACAAATTTTTCTCTATTATTCCATTATCTATGAAGCCATACCCTGATTTTATATTTTCCTAAAGATCTTTTTCTCTGTTTTTATATTATTATGTTAGTTCTGTTTATCAGATAGTTATATATTATTTATAATTAAAACAACACATCTGGAACATTATCGAAATTCATATTGGATAAAATATATTTATCATAACATATTTTTTGCTTGAATGGTCTTGTCCTACAATCTCGTTCAAAAAAAATAGTATCTCCTTTTATTTCTCCCTGCCCTCTTTTATAAAAACCACTATCACCACATAAAAAATATTCTACCTTGATTTTATTGTCTTCTACTCGCCAATAGCCAATATTAGGAGCGTTTCCCCAGCTTTTATTAAAGGTATCGCTTGGCTTTATCGTGAAACCATCTTGAGAGGTAAAGAAGATTAGTCTCCCATCCGAGTAAAACTTAAGAGCAAAAGAAGTAATCGACTTTCCCAAATAAGTCTTATCAAATACAAGTTTATCCGTTTCTTTAAATGGCGTTTTGAGCAGTTTAAAATTCGGACGCTTCGGTCTGCACATTCCGTTTCCCCATGTTCCTTTATGCATAAAAAAACATGAATTACACAGCGATAATAAACTAAATAATAATACTAACTTTTTCATTTTCCTGATGATATATTTACATTTCCTTGATTATTATAGATGTATGTCCCATCATTTGAAAATTTCTTATAATTCAATCCAAAGATAATCATTTTTCGTCCCGTCCCAGTAAACTTTCCATCGAGACGGAAAGTTTGCTCCGTAGGAGAGGTAGTAAATTGTTTGGAAGGAAAGATATTTAAATATTATCAAAACTACTTTTTTTTTAAATACACTTTATAGTTCATTTGTTTGGCTGGATATTCTCCTTCAATTTTCTTTTGAACATAGCCTTCTTTTTTGAAATATAATGATATAAAAGCAGCTTTTCCTATGATTGTTGAATAATATCCTTTATTATTAGAATAAAGTTTTATAGTATCTCTTCCTAAATATTCATCATAATTTGTATTTCCATTATTATCTTCATATCGTTCATTTATTATTATTATCATAGCATCTGGAATAGGTTTTTTAGTTTTTTCATCTAAAACATAACCTTTAAGCCCTACATCTTTTGTATCTGTAACAGATAAGTAGTATGAAAATAAATATATTCCCACAAACATAAGAGTTATTACTACGAATATTATTGTCTTTTTAGTTATTAACAGCATTATCTATTCTATTATTAATTCTACTTTGGATATTTTGTGATGCTTTTTCTTGAATATTTCCATGAGTCACATCATCCCCAACTATTTTTATATTATTAACTTTGGCTTTACCTTCAGAAGTATGACGATAACCTCTTGAACCTGGTGAATTACTAGTACCACTATCAATTTTATTGCTTCTATTACTCCCGCCTGAATTAGAAGAAATTCCTGTTATTCTTGAAGAGCTTGAGGCTCCTGAATAATTTTCTTGAAAAAAGTTAAAAGCAGTATCAACATTGTCAGGGATACTTGTATCAACAGTAAGACCTTGAAAAGGTCCATCGGAGCTATCCACAATAATCATTGTGTTAATAGGTATATTAGATATTTCTTCTGCTAAATTGACAGCATTATCTCCACCATAACTATATCCATAAATAATTACAACATCCCCTTCTTTATAATTCTTATTAATAAAATCTTTTCCTGTTTCAACTCCAGCATTTTGAGTAAATGAAGGTGATATTACTGCTCCTTTAAAATCTAGTTCTCTAGATTTTGCATAAGCTGCTGTTGCATTAAACCTATCACCAGCTCCACCCGTTCCTTTAGTAGAAGGTCTTATTTGTCCATCTCCAGTAGGACCTCCATGATAGAATACAGCTAAAATCCTTTTAGCAGGAGGGTCTTCTGGTTTCATTCCTGTTGGGTCTATGAGATTTATCGGGTTATTATTTGTGTATGCATATGGTGTCATAGTTTTCTCTGCCAGCGGGTCTACATTGAGCCACAGCGATACTCTCGGGTCATAATATCTCGCACCGTAGTAATACAATCCTGTTTCTGTATCCAACTCCTTCCCATTAAACAAATACGGCATGGTCTTGCTTGTGCTGTGTTCCTCAAAGAGCACTTCTCCAAAGGCAATATACTCCGTGTGCTGGGTTATTCTTCCCTCTCGGTCTGTAATATACGAAGAACTTCCCAAATGGTCTGGGTGGTAAAAATACAAATTCTTTTCTTTTATTCCATTATCTATGAAGCCATATCCTGCTTTTACGGTCTGCGGAGTGATGGGGTCTCCATATTGCACAGGAGGACCTGGCACATCTCCCGGCTCATTGAACTTCGGTGGCCTTGGCCAGCCTTCGGGCGGTTCTTGGTCTTGGCGGATATTCTGCCATCCAAGGCTCGGGTAAGGCTGTTCTGTCCATTCAGGGCTGGCGTAGATGCCATGCTGTGTCGGCGGACCAGGCGGGACTTTTAGTCCTCTTATGTAGTTGTCCCTTGCTTCCTGCATTTGGGCGTTTTGGCGGATGTAGTCTATTCCTCCTGCTGAAATCCCCCTATTATTGTGATGAAAAGTCCCTTCACCCAGCTTGCTCACTATCCTGCTGCTTCCCTCAAAATAATGCTTGGTAAATCTGCCTTTCTGCACCACAAAATAAGGGTTCACATAGGCGGTATAGTCGTCCATATGGGTGATGACGGCCGATGTCAGCCCGTTGGTCACCACCGTACTGCTCTCCCCACTGCTTTTCACGGCTCTTTCTCCCGTGTGGTCGTAGGTGTAGAGATGCAGTTTTCCATTATCATTTATGCCTCTCAGCCTATTTTCCTCGTCCCAGACCATAGCGCGGAAGCTCTTAGATTCCTCGTAATAGAGAGGGTTTCCGTTGCCATCATACTGGTAAGTTCGGGCTTTAGGTTTGCCCATCTCCATGATTTCACTTGGGGCGTGAGGGTGGGAAGGGTTGTTGTAGCTGTAGTCCAGCGTATAGCCCTTCTGCACCCCGCCAGAGAGGTGGTTTAGTTCTTTCTTTGTGATGGAGTTAAGATTATTATAACTCATTTTCAGCTCATAGCTGGCGCTGGTGAGCTCTCCGGTGTAGTTTCCTTTGGCGAGGGTCAGCCGGTTGAGATTATCATACTGATATTCATAGCTGGAAGCCCCGCCCAGTGCATTGCGGATAATTGGGAGCTGGTTCTCCACCTTGAGGATATTCCCTACCAAATCATACGCATAACGGTTGTTCTGGATAAGGAAACTTCCCACGCCTCCTGCTGGGGTAAGACTTTCGGCCTTGAGCTGTTCAAGGCGTCTCATCACAGGGTCGTAATGGTAACGGGTCTCGGTATCGTTTCCGTAGAGACGGTATACTTTCTGCTCAAACTCATCATAGCCCTGCTGTTTCAGGTAGGTGTAGGCATGCTCCTCACTTGGTGCTGTGCCTTCGGGAGCTTTATAGCCTTTCAGGCTCGTTAAGTTCCCTGCAATATTATACCCAAAGTCCAGTCTTTCCCCATCAGGATAAACCAGCTTTTGGATACGGTTCCAGCTGTCGTATTCATACTGGGTGACATAGGTCTGCACTTCTACGGGCTTTATACGCAGACTTCGGATTTCCTTAGTCACCTCGCCCATATCTCCGTAGAAGTATTCTGTTCCTCCACTGGCATCTTCTACCAGCCAGAGTCTTCCTCTTCTTCCTGCCTGCTCATTCTGTGCTCCATAGTGGTAGCGGACATTGTTTTCAGGATATTTCGGGTATTTTATCTCCTGCAGGCGGTTGTAGTCATAGTGGTAGGTGATATAGCCATCAGGCATTTCTTCGCGTATCTGGCTGGTTTGTCTCTTGATGAGATTTCCTGCCTTGTCATAGACCAGAATAGTCGTTCCTGCATCAGGATGTACTAATTTGGTTCTTCTTCCTAAGAGGTCATACTCGTTCAGGGTTTGGTGTCCCTGTGCATCAGTTACCTTGGTAAGCTCTCCTATGGCACTGTATTCAAAATGGGTCTCTGTGCCGTCAGGCTGCACTTGGGTCAGCACTCTTCCCTGCGCATCGGTATAGGTATGGCTTTGCCTATTGAGCGCATCAGTCTGTGTGGTGTGCAGGGTATTTTCTCCCTTGTGGTGAGTGATTTTATAGGCCGTTTTCACGCTGGAACCATCAGGCAGAATCTGCTCTACCGGCCGGTCTTTCTCATCATAGAGGGTTTTGGTCGGCGGGATGCTGCTGCTTGGTGCGGGCACCAGCTGGCTCTGCACCGATGCCGTGAATGGATAATAGGTCTCTACTACCCTGCCTAAGGCGTCATAGATCTGTTTTCCAGAGATGATGTGTTTTTCTTCATCAGCAAGTCCTCTTCCTTTGAAGATACTTGCGGTCTTTTTCACCTGCACCGCTCTTCCCAGTCCGTCAGCATAGGCATAGGTTTCTATAGCTCGGTTATGTTCAGGGTCGTAGTTTCTGGTCAGTGCATAAGGCAGCTGTCCAGCAGGACGAGACTGATTAAGGTTCGGATATTCATAACGGATGGTGTAGGGTTTTCCAGCTTTGGCTTCTTTAGGTCCTAAGATACTGATGGTTCTTCCCTTAGCATCCAGCGTATAGAGCATACTCTCCCCGTTTCGGTCAGTAGTTTTTACTGGTGCTCCAAAGCGGTAGTCATATTCTATGGTATTTTCATACCCAAAATGATCTTTAATCTTGGTAATATGGCTGTGAGTTTCAGGGTTGTACTGATAGCTGAGCTGTGAGCGTTGTCCTTTCTCATTCTCTGCTCCAGTTACCTGTATCAGGTTGCCGTATTCATCATAAGAAAGCTGTGTCTCTGTATAGATTCCTACTCCAGAGAACTGGCGTATTTTGATGACTTCTGCGGTCTGCGGGTGGATGTCTGCTTCCCGTTTTCTTACCTCTCCATTAGCATCTTTTACGATAATACTTTGGGCAATACCCCCGAAGTAAGGGGTTGCACTTTCATAATAGCGGATATCAGCTTCTATCTTATCAGAAGGTTTTCCTGCTCCATGGTCTATGTACTTGACGATATTTCCTACTCGGTCATAGTGTTTCTCCGTTTTCTTTTCTAGGTAATCGCTCTGCTCATATACTCGTTCTCTCTCTTCTTTTGGTGCGATGAATACAGATTTTGTATCCATCTGCGGAAGAGAAAGTTGGTTCGACGGGATTACCGCTCCGCTTTGTGCATCTGCGATGTGGTAAGTTACATTGCTTTCGCTGAGTTTCGCTCCATTTTTATCAAAGGTTGTACTTTTCTTAAGCTGAGATTTTCTAAAAAAGTCTTCATTATAATATTCCTGAACGCTGGTTCTCAGCACTGTACCATCTTGTGGATTGATCTGCTTCTGCTTTACCTCGCCATAACCATAGAAACTGCGCTCTCTTCGGTCATAGTAAGGTTTGTTGTATTCAAATCTTGAGATAGCGTAATCTTCTCCATCACCAGTATAGCCATCAAATACCTTTACTTCTTTAAGTACCCATTGGCTGTTAGGGTTTTCATAAGTTGGCTTTTTACGCTCATAATCTATTTCAAACCAGCTTCCTGTTGCTGTTTCTACTCGCTTCAGCATATTGGTTCTGCGGATATTTTATTTTATTCCACATATTTTTTTTCCAGTATATCTAAGACTATTTTAGTAATTTCTATTTCATTATTGTTGTATTCTATTTTTTGTATATCTTCTTTTACTTCCACAAGATAGTAATCTTTTAATCTATTTGGTATTATTTCTACTATATTATTTTCAATATAGATACTACAACTTGTAGAATTGTTATAAAATTTTTTATATGAAGTTTCTCTTAGTGATTTTAAAAACTCTTTTGTTTCTAATCTATAAAAATCTTCTTCTTTTTCAGATAACTTTTTACTACTGTTTATTGATGAAAAAATAGCATTTTTAATTTGTTCAAAGCTTGCTTCTATAGGTAAGATAGTTATTGGATTACTTTCTATATAAGCCCAAGACTCAAGTCTATATGCTGTAACTATTTTAAATTTATTTTTGGTTTTATAAATACTACAAGCTTTTATTTCTTTTTCCATTTTAAATAGAGTTTTTATTTTATTCCACATAATATTATTTTTTATTCTACTATTTTCTGTTTAAAATATCTATTATTATTTTGGTGACTTCCAGTTCATTATTGTTATATTCTATTTTTACTGATTTTTCACTAACTGGCTCGAGATAGTACTTTTCAAATCTACTGGGGGTTATCTCTAGAATGTTGTTTTCAAGACGAATAGAGCAATTTATAGAGTTTTTATACAGCGATTTAAATGATTTTTCTTTTAAATCTTTTAAATGTTTTTTTTGAAACTCTTGCATTTCTACTTTAGAGTTTGGAAAAGGTACATTGCATCTACTACTATTTAAAGAAGAAAAAATTTTATTACTAAGCTCATCTTTAGAAATAGTAATGGGTAGTATGAAAGTAGGAACATCTGCTAAAAATAAACCTGTGTCTGATGTTGATAGTGTAACTATTTTATATTCTTTTAGAGTCTTATAAATATCACAAGCCTTTATTTTTACAAAATTTTCTTTTTTTAGTATTGATTTTATTTTATTCCACATAATATCATTTTTAATCTACTACTCTTACATTTACTTTAACACCATTGCTATTGCCATATTGTACAGCTTTATTAATTTATTCTATCTGCCTCCCAGTTTTCATAGCCTTTTGTAGTTTTTACTACTTTTATCAGCTCTTGTAGTCTGCTTTCTTTATTTTCCTCAAACCATTTAGCGTATAGTTTCAGTTCTTCCTTCGTCTTAGATTGAAAATCATAATCAATCGGCAAATTGTTTATTACTTGATACATAGGTTTATTTATTATGATTTTTTTTAATAATGAAAACAACACTTCTAAAAACATAACTTTCACAATTATTTATACCTTTCATCTAATCTATTCTCTAACATTGTATAAAATTCGTATATCGTCTCTCCTGTTTCCTCTTTTCTTGCTAATCTATTAGCTGTTATATAAAGTGACCATATACTGTTAAGTACATCCTTTCCAAAACCTTTTATCACCATATGTCCTATGTCCATATCATATTTACTACGAGAAAAATATTGCTCCCATTTTAAACCTTCATGGTTCTTTATAAAAACTTCTCCAAAATAAATCCCAATATCTACAGCCAACGAGCGGGTCTTTATTGTAATGTCCCAGTCTTGTATTTCTATATAATCTGGCACAGCAGCTCTCTTTTCTTTGTATTCTTCCTCTGAAAGCTTCTCTGTTTCTACATTCTCCTCAAACCACTTTCCAAGCATTTTCAGAGATTCTGGGCTGTAGTCTGCCTCCCAGTTTTCATAGCCTTTTGTAGTTTTTACTACTTTTATCAGCTCTTGTAGTCTGCTTTCTTTATTTTCCTCAAACCATTTAGCGTATAGTTTCAGTTCTTCCTTCGTCTTAGATTGAAAATCATAATCAATCGGCAAATTGTTTATTACTTGATACATAGGTTTATTTATTATGATTTTTTTTAATAATGAAAACAACATTACTCAATTATATTACTAATTCGAAATATAAATCTCCTTTTCCTATATTATAATTATTAATATATATATTAGCATATTCTATACTTCTATTAACAAAATCAGAGTAAGTTTCATTTTGGTTTCTTTCACAATACCAATTATCATAAGTAAGGATAATGTTATTGTCATTCTTCTTCCAAACATCTCCTCCTTTTATGGCAATACCTTCTTCTCTTAAAATCTCCAGTATATCTTGTATCTCCTCTCTATTAAAAGCTCTACTATTTACTCCAAACTCTAATAAACAAATACCTTTTGTTTTCATAATATCTTTTAATTTTTCCATAATAAATTATTTATCGGGTCTAAATAGGCGATGATTAATATTACCATTAGGTTCTTTTATAAATTCAAAATTCCCTTGTTTTCCTTTATATTTACCAGGTATTTTTAACATTTGTCTAGAAACACCATCTCCCCCTATAATAGTAGAGATTGTTCCATTAGATTCAAAAGATTTCACAGACTCTGGAAAAGAGTGAGCATCTCCCTTTTTCATTTGTCCAAGTACTTTATTTGTATATCTGGTATTAGAAAAGAAGGATTTTGTGACACTCTTTCCTGTTTTTGAAGAAACTACATATAAATTTCTATTACCTCCTATGTGTTTTCCAGCAGCCCCAAAAGCAGCACCTACTGTTGCGTCTACTACTACATCAGTTGCAGTAGTTTTCTTTCCTTGTATGGCTCTATTAACTACTCCCCCTACAACATTTGCTCCACCTGCTACTCCAGCTGTTACTGCTAAACTGGCTCCACCTGTAAATCCTGCTACTGCACCTGTTATAGCTCCTTGTGCCACACTTCCTCCTATGGCTTTCCAACTAGTTATTTTACCATTTTTATAAAGCTGCATTCCAGCTTCTATTCCTCCTCCTATGATAGCACCTACTAAGGCTCCACCAGCAGCTGTTATACAATTGGGACACTCTCCATCAGGGTCTACATATTTTACAGGATTTTGGTAACTAAATGTATAAACAGCATTGTTCATTGGATTAAATACCCCACCATTAGAAGAATCTTCATCCTCCATAGCTTCGTCTCTCAGCATCATAGGGTCTACATTGAGCCACAGACTTACTCTCGGGTCATAGTATCTCGCTCCGTAGTAGTAAAGCCCTGTCTCGCTGTCTAATTCCTTCCCATTAAACAAATACGGCATACTCGGAGACACAGAATGTTCCTCAAATAATACTTCTGGAATATTACCCTATACAAGCTACTTTATAGTCCAAAATATTTTTCTTACATTCTTCTTCTAAATAAGAAATTACTATATCTAAATTTACTTCTTTTGGAATATTAATAGAGTAATAAGGCTGATCCCTTAGTCCTTCCCAACCACATCCTAATTGTTTAAGTTCTTTTAATATATTTTTTTTATGAGTTATTTTATATATAACTATTTGTATAGTAGAATTTCCAGAGGGTATTATCAATTCGTCAAAAAACAATTCTCCACTATCTTCTTCTACTTTTATTACATCATTATATGCAATATTAGGGAAAAAAAAAGGGATATTTTTGACCTGATAATAATTTCCATATTTATCAGCCCAGAGGCTTTCAGTAGCTAATTCACCTTTCAAATCGTAATATACAAATTTTATTTTACTCTTTATCATTGTTTTTATTTTTTTGCTTGATTACAGTCTCTACATAATACTTGTCCATTATCAGGAGTTCCACTTCCTCCATCCCTTTTTCTCTTAATATGATCTACCTCTGTTCTATTTACAGGAGGCTTTACTCCTTTTATATCTTTTTGGGCAGGAATAGTTTCTTTTTTACAAAATTCACATATAGTTTTTCCTTTATTTCTAGCCTTATTTAAATCTATAACGGCTTCTTTTCCTGCTTTAGTAAAATCTTTTCCTGCTCTATCAATTTTACTTAGCTTTGCTGCTCTCTGCTCTGCTTTTGTAATATCAATAGCCTTTTCAATGGTTTTTACATGTTTTGCTATTTTACCTACTTTACCAATGTCACCAACTATTGGTACCACTCCTGCGGCGCTTAATATAGCACTTCCCCAATTTCCTTGCTCAGCTTCTAATGTTGCCGCTGCTATATCTGCCACCCCTGTTGGATCTACTATACCAACAATATCTAAAGCCGCTACTAAAACATCATTTCCTTGTAAAGTATAATTCCCACCTAAATCTCCAACAAGAGAACTAGCATCAACCGTAATGTCAATTAAATCTGTCTTGATAGTTACACTTGAATTGTTTGCTCCTCTTATTCGAATATCCTCAGGAGCCATACCTGTAGGATCAGTGAAATTAATAGGATTATTAAATGTGTATGCGTAAGGATTCCACTCATAAAACTCTTCCGCCAGTGGGTCTACATTCAGCCATAGACTTACTCTCGGGTCATAGTATCTTGCTCCGTAGTAATATAATCCCGTCTCGCTGTCCAACTCCTTCCCATTAAACAAATACGGCATGGTCTTGCTTGTGCTGTGTTCCTCAAAGAGCACTTCTCCAAAGGCAATATACTCCGTGTGCTGGGTTATTCTTCCCTCTCGGTCTGTAATATACGAAGAACTTCCCAAATGGTCTGGGTGGTAAAAATACAAATTCTTTTCTTTTATTCCATTATCTATGAAGCCATATCCTGCTTTTACGGTCTGCGGAGTGATGGGGTCTCCATATTGCACAGGAGGACCTGGCACATCTCCCGGCTCATTGAACTTCGGTGGCCTTGGCCAGCCTTCGGGCGGTTCTTGGTCTTGGCGGATATTCTGCCATCCAAGGCTCGGGTAAGGCTGTTCTGTCCATTCAGGGCTGGCGTAGATGCCATGCTGTGTCGGCGGACCAGGCGGGATTTTCAGTCCACGAATATAATTGTCCCTTGCCTCCTGCATTTGGGCACTCTGGCGGATATAGTCTATTCCTCCCGCTGAAATCCCCCTGTTTGGATGATGAAAAGTCCCCTCGCCCAGCTTGCTCACTATCCTGCTGCTTCCCTCAAAATAATGCTTGGTGAATCTGCCTTTCTGCACCACAAAATAAGGGTTCACATAGGCGGTATAGTCGTCCATATGGGTGATGACTGCCGATGTCAGCCCGTTGGTCACCACCGTACTGCTCTCCCCGCTGCTTTTTACGGCTCTCTCGCCCGTATGGTCGTAAGTGTAGAGATGCAGTTTTCCATTATCGTTAATGCCTCTCAGCCTGTTTTCCTCGTCCCAAACCATCGAGCGGAAACTCTTGGATTCCTCGTAATAGACAGGGTTGCCGTTGCCGTCATATTGGTAAGTTCGGGCTTTAGGTTTACCCATCTCCATGATTTCACTTGGAGCGTGAGGGTGGGAAGGGTTGTTGTAGCCTCTTTTTTTCTTTGGGCGTGCCCCTCGCCAAGGCTGTTCCTGCTTCATCGGGTCGGGCTGTACGCTGTTACTCCTCGCCGTCAGCCATGCTAAAACCCCACAACTACGGCTGTGGGGTATCCGCTGCCATCCCTCACGCAACCTCCTTTGCATTCCTGTTTTTATGCTTTCAATGAACTTCTATTCTTCTATTTTATTCAATCCATAAGGAGTTGTGAATTTCTAATAATGAAAATAACACTTCTTGAATGTCTATATTATGGTTTTTATATTATTATGTTAGTTCTGTTTATCAGATAGTTATATATTATTTATAATTAAAACAACACTTCTGGAGCATTACCACATTACCGGAATATTACCATGTTATTATATTAACCCAAGTTTCATTCATATGTGTGATTATCTCATCATAATTTTTATTTTTTGGTGATACAATTTCAAAATCTAAAAACCAATCCTCTAAACCATCCACATACTCATAAATATGTAATATATCATTATTTGAAAATCTAATAAAATAAGCTACAGTATCATCTTCTTTTATTTCTTTTATATAAATATTATCCTTTTCTAAATCAGGGTAATCTAACTTTGTCCATTCCGATGTTATTAGTTTTAATTTTTTATTTTTTTTTAACAAAAACTTATAAGAATCAAAATATAAATATTCACTATCTTCTAACTCTAATATGATTCTAAGTCCATAATGCCCTTCTTTCACTAAATAATATATCGCCTTTACTTTTTTCATAAATATAGATTTATCTCTTAATTGATATGCCTTTTGTTGTTACTTTATCATAAATAGTTTGTGAGAATTTTTTTCCATAAAAATAGCCTGTCACTCCTCCAATGAAAGCCCCAATAGGTCCCGTTACTACTTCTCCTACTCCACCTATCCAAACACCTATTCCTGTTCCAATTGCTCCACCTACTTTTGCACCAGCCCATGCACCAGCCCATCCTCCTGCTACTCCAGTTATGGTTCTAGGGTGATATCCGGAAGAATATACTTCATAAGCATCAAGTCCTATTCCTACAAATGTTAATACTTTTCCTGCAACTTTTAATCCATTCAATGTTTTTATTACATTTGAGTTTCCTTGTACAGTTGTTATTGTTCCACTATTTGCAACACCATCCGAAATAGCATAATTATTACCTAATTTATATACGGACGCTCCCGATTCATTCATCCACTGACCAAGCTTATTATATTTTAATCCATCTACTTTTGCTCTTATTTCTGGGCTATTCTTTATTTGCTCTGTTGTATATCCTAATTCTGTTTTTGCTGCTTCATAGAAACTTTTCATTTGTTTATTAGATATTTCAACAGCCTTAGATATATCTATTCCTTCAATACCCAAAGTTATTCCTGTGCTTGTTCGCCCTGTCCCTGTAGCATTTGCTGTTGTTGAGAACCAGTTATAGTTTGAATATTTACCATATTTGGTCGCATTAAATCCATTTTCTATTACCCCTTTAGCATTATTTGTATTAGTATATAATGTAGTAGGAGGGTCTTCACTTGCCATCCCTGTAGGATCTATCAGGTTTGTTGGATTATTATTCGTATATGCATAAGGTGTCATGGTTTTCTCTGCCAGCGGGTCTACATTTAGGAAAATGCTCACTTTCGGGTCGTAGTATCTCGCTCCGTAGTAGTAAAGCCCCGTCTCCGTATCCAGCTCCTTTCCATTAAACAAATATGGCATGGTCTTGCTTGTGCTGTGTTCCTCAAACAACACTTCTCCAAACGCTATGTATTCCGTATGCTGGGTTATTCTTCCCTCTCGGTCTGTAATATACGAAGAACTTCCCAAGTGGTCTGGGTGGTAAAAATACAAATTTTTCTCTATTATTCCATTATCTATGAAGCCATATCCTGCTTTTACGGTCTGGGGAGTAATCGGGTCTCCATACTGCACAGGAGGACCTGGCACATCTCCCGGCTCATTGAACTTCGGTGGCCTTGGCCAGCCTTCTGGCGGTTCTTGGTCTTGGCGGATATTCTGCCATCCAAGGCTCGGGTAAGGCTGTTCTGTCCATTCAGGGCTGGCATAAATGCCGTGCTGTGTCGGCGGACCAGGCGGGACTTTCAGTCCTCTTATGTAGTTATCCCTTGCTTCCTGCATTTGGGCACTCTGGCGGATGTAGTCTATTCCTCCCGCCATGATGCCCGTGTTTTTATGCACAAAAGTCCCCTCGCCCAGCTTGCTCACTATCCTGCTGCTTCCCTCAAAATAATGCTTGGTGAATCTGCCTTTCTGCACCACAAAATAAGGGTTCACATAGGCGGTATAGTCGTCCATATGGGTGATGACGGCCGATGTCAGCCCGTTGGTCACCACCGTACTGCTCTCCCCACTGCTTTTCACAGCTCTTTCTCCCGTATGGTCGTAAGTGTAGAGATGCAGTTTTCCATTATCGTTTATGCCTCTCAGCCTATTTTCCTCGTCCCAGACCATAGCGCGGAAGCTCTTAGATTCCTCGTAATAGAGAGGGTTTCCGTTGCCGTCATACTGGTAAGTTCGGGCTTTAGGTTTGCCCATCTCCATGATTTCACTTGGGGCGTGAGGGTGGGCAGGGTTGTTGTAGCTGTAGTCCAGCGTATAGCCCTTCTGCACCCCTCCAGAGAGGTGGTTTAGTTCTTTCTTTGTGATGGAGTTAAGATTATTATAACTCATTTTCAGCTCATAGCTGGCGCTGGTAAGCTCTCCCGTGTAGTTTCCTTTGGCGAGGGTCAGCCGGTTGAGATTATCATACTGATATTCATAGCTGGAAGCCCCGCCCAGTGCATTGCGGATAATTGGAAGCTGGTTCTCCACCTTGAGGATATTCCCTACCAAATCATACGCATAACGGTTGTTCTGGATAAGGAAACTTCCCACGCCTCCTGCTGGGGTAAGACTTTCGGCCTTGAGCTGTTCAAGGCGTCTCATCACAGGGTCGTAATGGTAACGGGTCTCGGTATCGTTTCCGTAGAGACGGTATACTTTCTGCTCAAACTCATCATAGCCCTGCTGTTTCAGGTAGGTGTAGGCATGCTCCTCACTTGGTGCTGTGCCTTCGGGAGCTTTATAGCCTTTCAGGCTCGTTAAGTTCCCTGCAATATTATACCCAAAGTCCAGTCTTTCCCCATCAGGATAAACCAGCTTTTGGATACGGTTCCAGCTGTCGTATTCATACTGGGTGACATAGGTCTGCACTTCTACGGGCTTTATACGCAGACTTCGGATTTCCTTAGTCACCTCGCCCATATCTCCGTAGAAGTATTCTGTTCCTCCACTGGCATCTTCTACCAGCCAGAGTCTTCCTCTTCTTCCTGCCTGCTCATTCTGTGCTCCATAGTGGTAGCGGACATTGTTTTCAGGATATTTCGGGTATTTTATCTCCTGCAGGCGGTTGTAGTCATAGTGGTAGGTGATATAGCCATCAGGCATTTCTTCGCGTATCTGGCTGGTTTGTCTCTTGATGAGATTTCCTGCCTTGTCATAGACCAGAATAGTCGTTCCTGCATCAGGATGTACTAATTTGGTTCTTCTTCCTAAGAGGTCATACTCGTTCAGGGTTTGGTGTCCCTGTGCATCAGTTACCTTGGTAAGCTCTCCTATGGCACTGTATTCAAAATGGGTCTCTGTGCCGTCAGGCTGCACTTGGGTCAGCACTCTTCCCTGCGCATCGGTATAGGTATGGCTTTGCCTATTGAGCGCATCAGTCTGTGTGGTGTGCAGGGTATTTTCTCCCTTGTGGTGAGTGATTTTATAGGCCGTTTTCACGCTGGAACCATCAGGCAGAATCTGCTCTACCGGCCGGTCTTTCTCATCATAGAGGGTTTTGGTCGGCGGGATGCTGCTGCTTGGTGCGGGCACCAGCTGGCTCTGCACCGATGCCGTGAATGGATAATAGGTCTCTACTACCCTGCCTAAGGCGTCATAGATCTGTTTTCCAGAGATGATGTGTTTTTCTTCATCAGCAAGTCCTCTTCCTTTGAAGATACTTGCGGTCTTTTTCACCTGCACCGCTCTTCCCAGTCCGTCAGCATAGGCATAGGTTTCTATAGCTCGGTTATGTTCAGGGTCGTAGTTTCTGGTCAGTGCATAAGGCAGCTGTCCAGCAGGACGAGACTGATTAAGGTTCGGATATTCATAACGGATGGTGTAGGGTTTTCCAGCTTTGGCTTCTTTAGGTCCTAAGATACTGATGGTTCTTCCCTTAGCATCCAGCGTATAGAGCATACTCTCCCCGTTTCGGTCAGTAGTTTTTACTGGTGCTCCAAAGCGGTAGTCATATTCTATGGTATTTTCATACCCAAAATGATCTTTAATCTTGGTAATATGGCTGTGAGTTTCAGGGTTGTACTGATAGCTGAGCTGTGAGCGTTGTCCTTTCTCATTCTCTGCTCCAGTTACCTGTATCAGGTTGCCGTATTCATCATAAGAAAGCTGTGTCTCTGTATAGATTCCTACTCCAGAGAACTGGCGTATTTTGATGACTTCTGCGGTCTGCGGGTGGATGTCTGCTTCCCGTTTTCTTACCTCTCCATTAGCATCTTTTACGATAATACTTTGGGCAATACCCCCGAAGTAAGGGGTTGCACTTTCATAATAGCGGATATCAGCTTCTATCTTATCAGAAGGTTTTCCTGCTCCATGGTCTATGTACTTGACGATATTTCCTACTCGGTCATAGTGTTTCTCCGTTTTCTTTTCTAGGTAATCGCTCTGCTCATATACTCGTTCTCTCTCTTCTTTTGGTGCGATGAATACAGATTTTGTATCCATCTGCGGAAGAGAAAGTTGGTTCGACGGGATTACCGCTCCGCTTTGTGCATCTGCGATGTGGTAAGTTACATTGCTTTCGCTGAGTTTCGCTCCATTTTTATCAAAGGTTGTACTTTTCTTAAGCTGAGATTTTCTAAAAAAGTCTTCATTATAATATTCCTGAACGCTGGTTCTCAGCACTGTACCATCTTGTGGATTGATCTGCTTCTGCTTTACCTCGCCATAACCATAGAAACTGCGCTCTCTTCGGTCATAGTAAGGTTTGTTGTATTCAAATCTTGAGATAGCGTAATCTTCTCCATCACCAGTATAGCCATCAAATACCTTTACTTCTTTAAGTACCCATTGGCTGTTAGGGTTTTCATAAGTTGGCATTTTACGCTCATAATCTATTTCAAACCAGCTTCCTGTTGCTGTTTCTACTCGCTTCAGCATATTGGTTCTGCGGATATTAGAATAGGCTACTCTCAGGTCATTTTCATCTTCAGAGAGTACATAATCTAAGTTGCCATCACCATCTACATCAAGGAAAGTAGCCTCTACACGGTTAGTATTAGTTCCATAGGAGCCTCCTTCTGTAAAACTGAGACGGACAAATATAGCAGGTATATTAAATCCAAAGGAAAGGTTCACACCCCCTCCATGACTTATGGAGACATTTCTTCCTACAGGTCTTCCTGCTGTTCTAGGAATGAATAGAGGAGTGGTATCCCATCGGTTTCCAAGGTTAGGATAAACAAGAGTTCCATGGTCTTGGTAGATTACTTTATCTGCCAGTCCATCACCGGTCATATCCAGCAGCTGAGTTTTCATATCAGTGATGGATTTTCCGTAGCTGTATCCTCCAGTAAAGGATCCTGATTGTTTAGAATATCCAAGACTTGAACCGCCGCTGGTATCTGTACTTTCTCCTTTGTTGAGAGTTCCAAAATTCCAAGGTTCTGGACTCCAGAAGCCGTATCCGGTATTGTAGGCAACAGAACTGCTTGTGACTCTGTCTGCCAGCCCGTCTCCATTAATATCGGTATAGGTATGCTCTGCATGGTCTTCTCCAGAAGAGATGCCTCCGCTGAGCCCCAGCGTTGCTTTTGCCTTATCAGCATCTTGTGCTCCTTGGGTAGCAGTATTTTGCTGCTGTTGGGTAGATTTCTCTGTATTTTTAGAAGCAGACGATTTAGCTAAAGGATGAACATAGGTTCCATTCATAGACCCTCCTCGGTTAGAAGATTTAGAATGCGTAAAATCTCCTATTCCAGCTGTCTGTCCTGAGATGCCTCCTCTCGGGGTGGTATACTGCACGAAGCCTCCACGGACAAAATCTGGGAAACGGTCACCATTAAAATCCGCCATGGTCTCTTTGATGTAGGTGTCTCCAGAACCTCTGGAACTACCAATTCCTACACTTCCCCCTCCTAAATTTGCTCCTATAGAGAAGACCTCACTACGCCCTTCATTAATCATATTTAAGGCTCTACCACTACCTCCTGAAAGCACAGGAAGTGAAGTGTCTAAATACTGAATAATATCATTTTCCCCTAATCTGGAAGGAGAAAACTCCTCTCTGCTGATATAAATATCATCTTCTATTCCTGTAAATCTTGAAATAGGAGTATTCCCTTTTGTTCTAATGAAATAATGGCTAGAAACTTCCATTTCTGGACGGGCAATACTTCCATCATGTTGACTAGGATCTACATTAGGAGGGTTAGAGCTGTCATAATTTCCATAGTTCTCTACCAGCAGACTTTGGTCTATGATACTAGAAGCTTTAGTTCCATTAAGCACAAAACTTCCCCATCCTCTAAAGGCTTTACCAAATTTTACTTCACTATGAGGTTCCTCAAAAGGAATATAAACTCCATAATCTTTGTGTTGCTGAATGGAGGTAGCAATATGATGACGATGAGTAGGAGTATATCGAGGGTCTGTCTTCGCCAGTCTTATAGAATCCTTAATTTGAGCTTTTATTTCAAAATGATGGTCATCAAGGAATTCTTTCATTTTTTTATTGGAAACATTAGCTTCTAGAAAAACTTCTTTTCCTAATACCACAGAATCAGATACTATATCAGAAGGTTTTGGATTCAGACTTAGTATCCCATTCACTACCTTGTAGCGTTTACGCGCTACTACTTTTCCTTCCTGCTTTGCTGTTAGAAGGATATCTCCACTGGTTGGTGGGGTTCCTGGAGCGGGAGCAGGTGTTGGTGAAGTAGGAGGAGTAGCAGAATATAGATGAATCCTTAGCTTTCCTTTTTGTGAAGGCATCATATAGCGTGGAGTATAGAAGTTATCAAGCTTCTCATATATTTTAAAATCTGCACTAATCGGATGGCTGACATTTCTCCTCTCTCCGTCTACATATTCTATACTAGGTCTAAAGTCTATATTTCTCCAGTTAATTTCTGTTTCACTTTCTATTTCTACTTTCAGTGCTTCAGCCTGCTGGAAGCTACCCAGCGGGATTAAAGACAAATCATAGGTAGCAGCAGCTTCACTGAAATACTGCTCATGAACAAGCGTTTTACTGCCATGAGTAAGGTCTATCTTATAAAATTTTAATTTAATACCATCTGTAGTAGCTCCTTTTACAAAGTTACCTCTTAATGTAGGACGAGTATCGCTTGAAAAAGCATACATCTGCTCAGAAGAAAAGAGAATATCCTCTATGGTATATTTCTTTAAATCAAGGCTGTTCTCATCCTGTGCTGCAGCAAGAGAAGTATAAGTAATCTCTGGTTTCCAAAAAGTTTTATCATAGTTTCCATCTTCCTTAGAGCTTACTCTGAAGTAAAGCACATCTCCTTTCTGTACATTGAGTTCTTCTGTTTTGAATTTCAAGGCATAATCATCTGCAGTAATATCTTCCTGCCAAACAAGATTTCCTTTATGCTGAAAATAAAGCTTTACCCCATCTGCTTTTGGAGTGCCATCGTTTTTAGTATACTCAGCTCTTTTAGGAGATAAATCTTCTATCAATTTGTAGGTATGGGAAATGGAAATTCTTCCTGCCACTGGAGCTTTCCAGGTTCTTACCACATCATGAAGCGGATTGTTTCTTTCCAATTCCTCTCGGGTAATTCCCGTGGTTCCTGAGATGCTAAGGGTTCCTGTGTTGAGAATAGGAGAAGGCGTACCTGTACTATTTGGTGAGAATGTTGGTATTCCATTTACCAAACGGTTATAGTATATCGTTCCTCTATTGGCAAAATCTACCAGCCCATCTCCATTGAAGTCCATAAAATAACTTTCAGTGATACTCTTAGATACCTGTTTGTTATAACCGATAGGAAACCCTACTTTATCGCTAAGATTAACCATTAAATCTACTCCAAAATTATAGGAATTAGATTTTGTTCTTCCTAAACTAGAGAGATTAATAGGAATTTTGGGACCAAAATCTTCTGTTCCTAAAGCGGTAAGGTTTTTTCTATAGTAAACGCTGCTACCATCAATATAAATTTTATCAGGAAGGTTATCTCCATCTATATCCTGAAAGAGAACTTTAGAATGAGTGCTTCCCCAGTTGCTTCCTCCACCGCCTCCTAAGGTATTGTTATTAAATCTTCCTATTCCTGTAATTCCTACTCCCACTCGGAAGTTTACCCCTCCACTCTCGGAGTTGGAAGTTCCCACCAGTGTAGGTTTACCAGAAAAACCATCTATTCCTAGAATAGTATAGGCAATGTTATCAGATGGAACTTGCCAAGTTTTAAAAGCTCCAAAAGGAATATAATTGCCATTACTGTCATGAACATCATCATAATAATCCATTTTGTTAGTATAGAAAAGCTGTCCTTCAGCATCATAACTGCGGATTTCTTTCAGTAATGTTTTTTTGAAGGCACCCTCTCTGTAGACCAACTCATAAGAGCGAACCATTTGTCCAGAGTACTTTATTTCTATTTTTCGAAGAAGCCTGTCGTGCTGTTGTTTAAAACCAAGCCTTGCAGAAATTTGAACATCATTTCTTAGGTTTTCTCCCAAGTCTTTGTCTGTAATAAAATGTACAGAGTAAGCTCCTTTGGTGTTGTTTTTTCCAGTATAATAAATACTTTTAGGGTAGAGTACCCCTCCATCTTTTACATATTCATAGTGGATACTGTTTCCTTTCAGGTCTTTCTGAGAAAAAATCGCCCAGTGCCCTATATTACCCTGAGGATCTGCAAGCACAGAAGAAGCAACTATACTGTTTTCATCTCTCCCATAGTAAAAAGTAACCCCGCTTTTAGATTTTACCATCCAATGATAATTATTAGGATGGTTTCCTTTTCTAATGATTTGGTTAAAGCTCCCTTCCCTTCTTGGGTAAAAATGCTTGTTTGTAGTTCTGTTTTCCCACTCATTTCTGTGAGTGTTAGGTAGAAGTTCTTCTCCTGATAAAATATAAGATTCTGTCTCATATTGAGCATCATAACGAGGTGCTCCCCAACGGGTATCAATACTTAGAGATGGAAGGGTTAAATTCCATCCTGTTCCCAGCCAGCTTTGACCGCCATTACTGCTGTATTGTATACTCAGCCCTGGCTGCATACCCGCTCTTCCAGCTGGAAGATCTATAGAAAAAGAGGTTGAAGCTGAGCCGTCTGGACTTGCTGAAGGTGGAGAAACTGACTGTACTCCAACAAAAGGGCTTGCAGCTTTGAGTCCACGGATGCTGGTAGGAGTAAAACCTGAAGTATCGGGACTTTCAGGAAGTTTGATAATTCCCGCAATAAAGGCTGAAGATTCTTTAGTTTTCCCGCTGACACTCTCTGCTAAATGAGATTTTACTTCTGATTGTGGAAGTTTCTGCCATCGCTTTTTAGCTCTGTCGTAGAAGAAAATGGAAATGTCTTTTTCAGTATATCCTTCTGGGATTTTAGTTTTGTCATAAGCAATTTCAATAGAAATTTCCTTTTCAAATAAAATTCCCCTAGGCCGCATACGATAGCCCTCCGCATTTTTTGTTAGATTAATTATGTTGCTTCCTAGAGCAGGAAGATTTCTTTTATTTAGGGCAGAAACAGATACTCTTAGTGCCTTAGAGACACTTCCTTCTGGAAATTCAGCCCAAAATCCCTTCTGACTGATGACCGCTGCAGAGGAAGGAGTAACAAGCTTACTTGATAAACTAGGATGTTCTTCTGTAGTATCAGGTTTATTTTTGTTTTCTATTTCTTTAGTGCTGAAAAAGTCTAAATGCCTTGAAGCATAGGTTACAGCTCCTAAGCTGGCACTTATCCCTAAAAATAAAAATATATGATAGATGTATTTTTTTCTCATGTTGATACAACTAATGAACAATAAGTTTTAAGCTGTTTTCTCCCAATAGTGTTTTAATATGGATGATATATACCCCTGAAACACCAATATTTCCATGATATTCATACTGAGATAGATTATAGAAATTCTGTGACTGCATGAGCCTTCCCTCTATGGTATAAATGCTGACCTGTCCGCTGGTGGTTTTAGGGAACGCTGCCTGAAGCGTAAAATTTCCTCCTGGAGCAGGATTAGGATAGAGCAGAATCTGCGAATCCGCAATTTCATTTTCTACATAAGTCTTGAATTTAGAAACAGATTTACAGCCATGCTCGTTTTTGATTCTAAGCTCATAGTCACCTGCCTGGCTGAGGAGATAATTTTTGTTTTCTGAAACTAGACGACCGTTCTGGTACCACTGATAGGCATAGTTCCCTTTAGGCAAGCTTTCTTCTGGAGACAGCAGCAGTGGTTTTTTAGCGATAATATATTCTGAATTGAGATTTGGTAGCGGAGCATCTCCGTCAGAGAGATAAAAGCTATCCTTGTAAGTCCTTCCATAAGCATCAGAAATGTTATATAAATACTTTCCTGAAGAAAGGCGCAGAGCCTTTTGATTAAGCTCTTCAGAGCTTAAGTTCATACTTTGCTGATAGGAAGGAGTTTCTTCTCTATGAAGGGTTACATGATAAGGAGCCTGCCCTCCCACAATATTAAATCTTACTTTTCCAGAGAGGCTTTCCCTGCATTTGGAGGCTTCTATATCTAGATGAGAAAACATCTCTGGTGCTATCCAGATACTATAAGCAGTCTGCCCATTGGCGGAATCTTCCCAATTATTTAAAATAAATGGCTTTTGAGAGGAAACTTTTCCTAATTTATGATACTTTGTTGAAGTGGGATGAAATAATCGCTCCTTAGAAGAATCTGTGACCAGCCAATAGTAATCATTTTTCTCACTAGACTTTGCTTCTTTATCACTTGAAAGAGGAGGCAGGACTCTAGGGTCAGCCTTCCAATGCAGTTCTATATCAGAATGTTTATGATAATCCATTAACCAAACTCTGGAGAGTCCTCTGGGCTGACCTTCTTTTTGTTTTTTTAGTTCTAATTCTTTCCCATTATCACTCCAGAAAACAAAATAACCATCTGGAATTTCCTTGCCATTTTTTGCAGTGAGCCCTACGGTAATCATCTGCTCATCATTAGAATTTCTGCTGACCATCTGGGAGATTTCTCCCTCTTTATCTTTTCCTACAGCTGTAATATTTTGATTAAATTCCTTGTGTTCAGTATAATCCCATATTTTCTCTCCTCTACTGTTATAGTAATTTTTATATTCTGTCTGGCTGAGAGAAACACCATATTTAATGGATAAATATGATGCTACCTGCTGCATTTCCATAGGGGAAAGTACTCGGTCATAAAGTAAAATTTCTCCAATATATCCAGAAAATCCTTCAAGTGGCAGATGAGCTATTTTTCCTGCTAAATGAAGTTCGTACTGAGAAGATTTATTTGGGGTATTATTTTCCTTGGACTCTAGATTTTTATAATGCTGGTAATAATGAATTTTTACCTTGTCTCTATTTCCCTGCGGATAGCTGCTGTACATGGTTTTTTCCATATCAGCAAAACGACGGTTGGTAGCTACTAGTTTATACTGAGCAGCAGATGTATTTAAAAGAGACCATAGGGGGTATTCTCCCTCGTTTTTTTCTCCTTTATAAACTACAAAAAGTGAGTAATGTTCTGCTGCAGATTTTTCTAAAGGCAGAGAAATTGTTTTTCCTTCTTTGATGTAAAAAACTGGATTTCCATTGATGCTAAGCCCTTCTGCTTTATCAAAATGAATTTCCTGTCCTTTTATTTTTTCTTTTACCTGTGTTTTTCCTTTTTCCTTTTCGGTTTTTATCCAGTAGAGCGGAGTGGGAACTCCTGAAGGATATTTTTCTTGTGCATAAACCTTATAAAAGGAAAGTAAAACTCCTAGTGAAAAATAAAGTTTCCTCATATTTTTCGTATATTTTAAAAGTTATTGTATCCGTCAAAAGTAAAGCGGTAACCGATATCGAGGAAAAAAGCATTGACCATGTTATTCTGCTCTCGGTAGCGGTGTCCATTCTGCTGTGTTTCCAAAGCGTCTGACAATCCCAAATGATAACGGATGCCTATATTCAGTTTATTATCAAACTCATAACCAATACCCATACCTAAATGGAAATAGTCCTTCCCTTCCAATGACTGTTTTAAAACATTCTGTACCACAGCATCAGGCTCAAAATAAACACCCGACCTTCTGGACATCTCTGCTCCATTGGAGCGGTATTCCAAAACATCTTTATCTAAATTAAAGTTAAAATAAGGACCTGCTCCTGCATAAAAACCTTCTGTAAAGTAAAACTTTACCATAACCCCTGCATTGAGGCTATGATAAGGAAATTTAAGGGTATAGTTTAATCCGTTGGTGTCGGTATATTCAACTTGTCCAGGCTGGTAGGAATAGTAGAGTTCTGGCTGAAAACTGATTCTCACTTCAGGATAGTACCAGTTTAAGAAAGCTCCTGCTCCATAACCAAATTTATAGGGTTCTTTTATGGTATAACTTGCATATATATTATCAGGGATAAGTACCTTTTCAATATTGGTGATTTTAGAATATATTCCTCCTGCAAATACACCATAAGTAATTCTTCTTTCTAAACGCTGTCCATATGCTGCTGAAGCAGAAATCAGCAACAACAAAAATCCTATTTTTTTCATTTCTTTTTACCAATTATGAAAACTATATCCTACAGAGAGACTTAGATGAGAGCTGCGATTAGTGTTTTCCAAAAATTGAAAAGAAGTCACTCTATTTCCTATCATATCTCCCACACCATGATAATATCTTAAATCAAAATGAAAATTATCCTCAAGTTCATATCCTAAGGAAAAGCTCAGATTAAAATCATCCTTCCCCACAATTCCTTCTCTATAGAACTGACGAAAATTGGTGTCATAGAGACCATTACGCTCTTTGGAGTTATAACTTATTGCATGTGGAGTAAGATTTTTAGAATAGAAGGCTCCTATGCCTATATTTAACCCTAAGAAAGGATATACCTTATAAATTCCGCCAAGCATTAAATATGAATACCTAAGCCCTAGTTTGTAACTACTGCCCGTGGTTTCGTTGTTGTAATTTACTTCTGCGCCTGAATAACGAAATAATAGCTCCGGCTGAATAGCAACTCTGGAAGCAGGAAGTTTATAATTTAAAAAAAGACCGCCTTCAACTCCAAAAACACCCTTACTTGTAATATCAAACAATTGTCGATTGTTTTCCCTTCCAATAAGCATCTCTGGGAGATTGGTAACACGGGAATGCAGAGCTCCAAGTTTCAGACCATAGGTTAAATTATCTAAATACTGACCTTTGGATAGTCCAGAAATTAGCAGTAGCATTAAACCTAGTTTCTTCATCTTCTATTTGAATGTTTATTTAACAAATTTTAACACTCTCAAATGTATAAGCTTTTATATTCCTATGCAATATGACTTTTATCATGATTTTATTTTTTTTAATAAAAAGCTACTTAACTATATAGTTACTATTATTCCAAACTCCATAATTTAAAATCATTCTTCTTGAATTTTTCCTCTTCTTCTTTATCTTTATTCACAACTATCCGAAAGTAGATAAATAAAAAGTGCTTGAGAATGCTTTACTTTGAAAAAGATCTAACAAATTTTCAAATATGGCATTTTTCAGGCGTTCCAAAAATACTAACAAACCCATTCTTGGGCAAGTGATATAGAGTTATTTTTCAAGGCAATGAAACAAAACCTTCAAATTAAAACCTTTATTGGAACGAGCGAAAACGCAGTAAAGTCACAAATTTATGTAGGATTTGATGTTTCTGACAGTTTGGATGTTCAAAGTAGTTTAGCTGCGTTGAAAAAAGCAATAAAATGCAGAAAGAAAAACAATAAACAACCTTTAATTCATCACTCGAACAGAGGATTACAATATTGTAGTACAGATTACCAATGCTTGCTAAATGAAAATAATATTTTATGTAGTATGACAGAAAGTTACGATCCTTATGCTAATGCTGTAGCAGAACGAGTAAATGGCATATTAAAGCAAGAATTTATGATTGATATGTATGGAAATAATTTACATGATAAAATTCAATTAGTTAAAGATGCTATTGATAAATACAACAATCTAAGACCTCATTATTCCTGTCATTACTTAACACCACAGCAAATGCACAAACAGAATAAAATTAAAATCAAAACATATAAAAAAATTGATGCTGAAAAGCTATCTTTTCAGCATCAATTAAATTAAATATCTTTGTAATATTAATTGTAACGCTTTTTTAGGACGCTACAGTCCGCAAAGAAGCAGAATAAAGAAGCCGAGATTTTAAGAGAAAAAAGCCCGAAAAAGAGCCTTAAAAAGTCCATTTACAAGCCAAAAAACGACCGACAAAAGCCCCCGAAAATCAGCCGAACCAAAAAGAGAAAAACAAACGAAAAAAAGCCCCGAAAAAAGAAGAAAATCAAAACCTAAAAAAACACCCAAAAATCACCAAGAAAAAAAGCCCGACCCCCCCAAAAACAGGCTGAAAACGTTACGGACTGGGGCAAGGGAAAAAAGAGGGCAAAAATGTGATGAACGGCAAGCAGGGCAAGGGTTTACAGATGATTTGGGTGATTGTTGATAACTTTTTGGATTTCGCAGCTTTGAGCGGAACGAACAAGGCAAAAAAGAAGCCCCGAAGTTCGGGGCTTAGGTTTATTTTCTAACGTACCAATCTTCTTTATACAGCTTGAACAAATGCAAATCTTTTGGCGTAGAGTTCGGGGATTTTCGTAAAAGTGTAGGTAACTCTTGTTTGTCAGGATTGATATAAACGTTCCCTTCGGTATCTACTTGCACCAAACATAATTTATACCCGATAAAGTAATGTAAAGCTGTTTCAATTTGTTCTTTGCTTAGATAATCCTTTCCGCAACTTGAAAGAACCAAATGATTTTTAATCTCTACAACCGTTTTATCATTATCATTGAACTCAACTGCGTAAGGCGAACAGCTTCCTTTAAATTCATTGACAAAATATATGGAAGTGTTTCGTTGGTGTCCTTTACTTCTAAAATAAATGGATAATCCTTTGAGATTATCAAAATCAGTATTGCTGTATTTTTCAATGACGTTATCTATATCCATATTTTGACCTTTACAAGATTGAAGCAATACAGTCAACACCGCTATTAAATAAAATGCTCTTTTCATTTCTTAACGTTTTTTTATTGGTGGTGCTGATAATCCCGTTGATGGCGACCAAGTCCTATCTCTAAATTGATTTGTTTTTGAAAAATCAACTCCTCTACCAATCGAAAATTGGTCGTCTGACGAATCCCATTGTGATGGATAACCATTTGTTCCTGAATTAAACAAACTATTGTAGTGGGCTGCTGCTTTTAGTGTTCCCTTGCTAAACCCTAACGAATGTCCAGCCGCACCCCAAAGGAAGTTTCCAAAATTCATATGGTTGTGAGCGTTGCCGTCTCCTTCCGGAATAAAAAGCATTGGAGATGGTGTGGTTAATGGGGCTGCACTTGCTCCTTCCGCTGCAAATTCCGAAGGTATAGCAGAGTATGAAAAATCAAGTTTTCCGCCCCCTTTACTTTCGGTATTCATATATGACCACTCATTTTCACGATTTGTTTTGTCGAAAGCTCCTGCTTCACCAAGCATTTTACCAACTCTATCCAAACCAACAAATACAACTTTATTTATCGTACCTGCGTCTATTGCTGCGGGGTCTGCCGAAGGGTCTGCGAAATTATAAGTTCCTTCCACTTTTCCAGTAGTGGAATTTTCAATAACTATCCTGTCGGGTTTATTTGTCTTATCAGTTCTAACATAATCTCCCTTTTCATTAAAAATATAATCATCGGGTGGCATCACACCAACCGCCATTCTACCGTCAGGGTCAATAAACCTAATAGGATTATTTAATGTATAGGTATATGGCGATGTTTCTGGATACTTCTCTGCCAGCGGGTCTACATTCAAGAAAATGCTCACTTTCGGGTCATAATACCTCGCTCCATAGTAGTATAATCCAGTCTCACTGTCCAGCTCCTTTCCATTAAACAGATACGGCATGGTCTTGCTTGTACTGTGTTCCTCAAACAACACCTCTCCAAACGCAATATACTCTGTATGCTGGGTTATCCGTCCTTCCCTATCGGTGATGTAACTGCTTGACCCCAAATGGTCTGGGTGGTAAAAATACAAATTTTTCTCTATTATTCCATTATCTATGAAGCCATACCCTGCTTTTACGGTCTGTGGCGTAATCGGGTCTCCGTACTGCACAGGCGGACCTGGGACATCTCCCGGCTCATTGAACTTCGGTGGTCTTGGCCAGCCTTCGGGCGGTTCTTGGTCTTGGCGGATATTCTGCCAATTAACGCTCGGGTAAGGCTGTTCTGTCCATTCTGGGCTGGCGTAGATGCCGTGCTGTGTCGGCGGACCTGGGGGGACTTTTAGTCCTCTTATGTAGTTGTCCCTTGCTTCCTGCATTTGGGCGTTTTGGCGGATGTAGTCTATTCCTCCTGCTGAAATCCCCCTATTATTGTGATGAAAAGTCCCTTCGCCCAGCTTGCTCACTATCCTGCTGCTTCCCTCAAAATAATGCTTGGTGAATCTGCCTTTCTGCACCACAAAATAAGGGTTCACATAGGCGGTATAGTCGTCCATATGGGTGATGACGGCCGATGTCAGCCCGT
Source organism: Candidatus Ornithobacterium hominis (assembly GCF_951229915.1). GTDB lineage: Bacteria > Bacteroidota > Bacteroidia > Flavobacteriales > Weeksellaceae > Ornithobacterium > Ornithobacterium hominis. The sequence goes on from NZ_OX579588.1 coordinate 1,923,428, forward strand.
TGGTCACCACCGTACTGCTCTCCCCACTGCTTTTCACGACTCTCTCGCCCGTGTGGTCGTAAGTGTAGAGATGCAGTTTTCCATTATCATTAATGCCTCTCAGCCTATTTTCCTCGTCCCAGACCATAGCGCGGAAGCTCTTAGATTCCTCGTAATAGAGAGGGTTTCCGTTGCCATCATACTGGTAAGTTCGGGCTTTAGGTTTGCCCATCTCCATGATTTCACTTGGGGCGTGAGGGTGGGAAGGGTTGTTGTAGCTGTAGTCCAGCGTATAGCCCTTCTGCACCCCGCCAGAGAGGTGGTTTAGTTCTTTCTTTGTGATGGAGTTAAGATTATTATAACTCATTTTCAGCTCATAGCTGGCGCTGGTGAGCTCTCCGGTGTAGTTTCCTTTGGCGAGGGTCAGCCGGTTGAGATTATCATACTGATATTCATAGCTGGAAGCCCCGCCCAGTGCATTGCGGATAATTGGGAGCTGGTTCTCCACCTTGAGGATATTCCCTACCAAATCATACGCATAACGGTTGTTCTGGATAAGGAAACTTCCCACGCCTCCTGCTGGGGTAAGACTTTCGGCCTTGAGCTGTTCAAGGCGTCTCATCACAGGGTCGTAATGGTAACGGGTCTCGGTATCGTTTCCGTAGAGACGGTATACTTTCTGCTCAAACTCATCATAGCCCTGCTGTTTCAGGTAGGTGTAGGCATGCTCCTCACTTGGTGCTGTGCCTTCGGGAGCTTTATAGCCTTTCAGGCTCGTTAAGTTCCCTGCAATATTATACCCAAAGTCCAGTCTTTCCCCATCAGGATAAACCAGCTTTTGGATACGGTTCCAGCTGTCGTATTCATACTGGGTGACATAGGTCTGCACTTCTACGGGCTTTATACGCAGACTTCGGATTTCCTTAGTCACCTCGCCCATATCTCCGTAGAAGTATTCTGTTCCTCCACTGGCATCTTCTACCAGCCAGAGTCTTCCTCTTCTTCCTGCCTGCTCATTCTGTGCTCCATAGTGGTAGCGGACATTGTTTTCAGGATATTTCGGGTATTTTATCTCCTGCAGGCGGTTGTAGTCATAGTGGTAGGTGATATAGCCATCAGGCATTTCTTCGCGTATCTGGCTGGTTTGTCTCTTGATGAGATTTCCTGCCTTGTCATAGACCAGAATAGTCGTTCCTGCATCAGGATGTACTAATTTGGTTCTTCTTCCTAAGAGGTCATACTCGTTCAGGGTTTGGTGTCCCTGTGCATCAGTTACCTTGGTAAGCTCTCCTATGGCACTGTATTCAAAATGGGTCTCTGTGCCGTCAGGCTGCACTTGGGTCAGCACTCTTCCCTGCGCATCGGTATAGGTATGGCTTTGCCTATTGAGCGCATCAGTCTGTGTGGTGTGCAGGGTATTTTCTCCCTTGTGGTGAGTGATTTTATAGGCCGTTTTCACGCTGGAACCATCAGGCAGAATCTGCTCTACCGGCCGGTCTTTCTCATCATAGAGGGTTTTGGTCGGCGGGATGCTGCTGCTTGGTGCGGGCACCAGCTGGCTCTGCACCGATGCCGTGAATGGATAATAGGTCTCTACTACCCTGCCTAAGGCGTCATAGATCTGTTTTCCAGAGATGATGTGTTTTTCTTCATCAGCAAGTCCTCTTCCTTTGAAGATACTTGCGGTCTTTTTCACCTGCACCGCTCTTCCCAGTCCGTCAGCATAGGCATAGGTTTCTATAGCTCGGTTATGTTCAGGGTCGTAGTTTCTGGTCAGTGCATAAGGCAGCTGTCCAGCAGGACGAGACTGATTAAGGTTCGGATATTCATAACGGATGGTGTAGGGTTTTCCAGCTTTGGCTTCTTTAGGTCCTAAGATACTGATGGTTCTTCCCTTAGCATCCAGCGTATAGAGCATACTCTCCCCGTTTCGGTCAGTAGTTTTTACTGGTGCTCCAAAGCGGTAGTCATATTCTATGGTATTTTCATACCCAAAATGATCTTTAATCTTGGTAATATGGCTGTGAGTTTCAGGGTTGTACTGATAGCTGAGCTGTGAGCGTTGTCCTTTCTCATTCTCTGCTCCAGTTACCTGTATCAGGTTGCCGTATTCATCATAAGAAAGCTGTGTCTCTGTATAGATTCCTACTCCAGAGAACTGGCGTATTTTGATGACTTCTGCGGTCTGCGGGTGGATGTCTGCTTCCCGTTTTCTTACCTCTCCATTAGCATCTTTTACGATGATACTTTGGGCAATACCCCCGAAGTAAGGGGTTGCACTTTCATAATAGCGGATATCAGCTTCTATCTTATCAGAAGGTTTTCCTGCTCCATGGTCTATGTACTTGACGATATTTCCTACTCGGTCATAGTGTTTCTCTGTTTTCTTTTCTAGATAATCGCTCTGCTCATATACTCGTTCTCTCTCTTCTTTTGGTGCGATGAATACAGATTTTGTATCCATCTGCGGAAGAGAAAGTTGGTTCGACGGGATTACCGCTCCGCTTTGTGCATCTGCGATGTGGTAAGTTACACCGCTTTCGCTGAGTTTCGCTCCATTTTTATCAAAGGTTGTACTTTTCTTAAGCTGAGATTTTCTAAAAAAGTCTTCATTATAATATTCCTGAACGCTGGTTCTCAGCACTGTACCATCTTGTGGATTGATCTGCTTCTGCTTTACCTCGCCATAACCATAGAAACTGCGCTCTCTTCGGTCATAGTAAGGTTTGTTGTATTCAAATCTTGAGATAGCGTAATCTTCTCCATCACCAGTATAGCCATCAAATACCTTTACTTCTTTAAGTACCCATTGGCTGTTAGGGTTTTCATAAGTTGGCATTTTACGCTCATAATCTATTTCAAACCAGCTTCCTGTTGCTGTTTCTACTCGCTTCAGCATATTGGTTCTGCGGATATTAGAATAGGCTACTCTCAGGTCATTTTCATCTTCAGAGAGTACATAATCTAAGTTGCCATCACCATCTACATCAAGGAAAGTAGCCTCTACACGGTTAGTATTAGTTCCATAGGAGCCTCCTTCTGTAAAACTGAGACGGACAAATATAGCAGGTATATTAAATCCAAAGGAAAGGTTCACACCCCCTCCATGACTTATGGAGACATTTCTTCCTACAGGTCTTCCTGCTGTTCTAGGAATGAATAGAGGAGTGGTATCCCATCGGTTTCCAAGGTTAGGATAAACAAGAGTTCCATGGTCTTGGTAGATTACTTTATCTGCCAGTCCATCACCGGTCATATCCAGCAGCTGAGTTTTCATATCAGTGATGGATTTTCCGTAGCTGTATCCTCCAGTAAAGGATCCTGATTGTTTAGAATATCCAAGACTTGAACCGCCGCTGGTATCTGTACTTTCTCCTTTGTTGAGAGTTCCAAAATTCCAAGGTTCTGGACTCCAGAAGCCGTATCCGGTATTGTAGGCAACAGAACTGCTTGTGACTCTGTCTGCCAGCCCGTCTCCATTAATATCGGTATAGGTATGCTCTGCATGGTCTTCTCCAGAAGAGATGCCTCCGCTGAGCCCCAGCGTTGCTTTTGCCTTATCAGCATCTTGTGCTCCTTGGGTAGCAGTATTTTGCTGCTGTTGGGTAGATTTCTCTGTATTTTTAGAAGCAGACGATTTAGCTAAAGGATGAACATAGGTTCCATTCATAGACCCTCCTCGGTTAGAAGATTTAGAATGCGTAAAATCTCCTATTCCAGCTGTCTGTCCTGAGATGCCTCCTCTCGGGGTGGTATACTGCACGAAGCCTCCACGGACAAAATCTGGGAAACGGTCACCATTAAAATCCGCCATGGTCTCTTTGATGTAGGTGTCTCCAGAACCTCTGGAACTACCAATTCCTACACTTCCCCCTCCTAAATTTGCTCCTATAGAGAAGACCTCACTACGCCCTTCATTAATCATATTTAAGGCTCTACCACTACCTCCTGAAAGCACAGGAAGTGAAGTGTCTAAATACTGAATAATATCATTTTCCCCTAATCTGGAAGGAGAAAACTCCTCTCTGCTGATATAAATATCATCTTCTATTCCTGTAAATCTTGAAATAGGAGTATTCCCTTTTGTTCTAATGAAATAATGGCTAGAAACTTCCATTTCTGGACGGGCAATACTTCCATCATGTTGACTAGGATCTACATTAGGAGGGTTAGAGCTGTCATAATTTCCATAGTTCTCTACCAGCAGACTTTGGTCTATGATACTAGAAGCTTTAGTTCCATTAAGCACAAAACTTCCCCATCCTCTAAAGGCTTTACCAAATTTTACTTCACTATGAGGTTCCTCAAAAGGAATATAAACTCCATAATCTTTGTGTTGCTGAATGGAGGTAGCAATATGATGACGATGAGTAGGAGTATATCGAGGGTCTGTCTTCGCCAGTCTTATAGAATCCTTAATTTGAGCTTTTATTTCAAAATGATGGTCATCAAGGAATTCTTTCATTTTTTTATTGGAAACATTAGCTTCTAGAAAAACTTCTTTTCCTAATACCACAGAATCAGATACTATATCAGAAGGTTTTGGATTCAGACTTAGTATCCCATTCACTACCTTGTAGCGTTTACGCGCTACTACTTTTCCTTCCTGCTTTGCTGTTAGAAGGATATCTCCACTGGTTGGTGGGGTTCCTGGAGCGGGAGCAGGTGTTGGTGAAGTAGGAGGAGTAGCAGAATATAGATGAATCCTTAGCTTTCCTTTTTGTGAAGGCATCATATAGCGTGGAGTATAGAAGTTATCAAGCTTCTCATATATTTTAAAATCTGCACTAATCGGATGGCTGACATTTCTCCTCTCTCCGTCTACATATTCTATACTAGGTCTAAAGTCTATATTTCTCCAGTTAATTTCTGTTTCACTTTCTATTTCTACTTTCAGTGCTTCAGCCTGCTGGAAGCTACCCAGCGGGATTAAAGACAAATCATAGGTAGCAGCAGCTTCACTGAAATACTGCTCATGAACAAGCGTTTTACTGCCATGAGTAAGGTCTATCTTATAAAATTTTAATTTAATACCATCTGTAGTAGCTCCTTTTACAAAGTTACCTCTTAATGTAGGACGAGTATCGCTTGAAAAAGCATACATCTGCTCAGAAGAAAAGAGAATATCCTCTATGGTATATTTCTTTAAATCAAGGCTGTTCTCATCCTGTGCTGCAGCAAGAGAAGTATAAGTAATCTCTGGTTTCCAAAAAGTTTTATCATAGTTTCCATCTTCCTTAGAGCTTACTCTGAAGTAAAGCACATCTCCTTTCTGTACATTGAGTTCTTCTGTTTTGAATTTCAAGGCATAATCATCTGCAGTAATATCTTCCTGCCAAACAAGATTTCCTTTATGCTGAAAATAAAGCTTTACCCCATCTGCTTTTGGAGTGCCATCGTTTTTAGTATACTCAGCTCTTTTAGGAGATAAATCTTCTATCAATTTGTAGGTATGGGAAATGGAAATTCTTCCTGCCACTGGAGCTTTCCAGGTTCTTACCACATCATGAAGCGGATTGTTTCTTTCCAATTCCTCTCGGGTAATTCCCGTGGTTCCTGAGATGCTAAGGGTTCCTGTGTTGAGAATAGGAGAAGGCGTACCTGTACTATTTGGTGAGAATGTTGGTATTCCATTTACCAAACGGTTATAGTATATCGTTCCTCTATTGGCAAAATCTACCAGCCCATCTCCATTGAAGTCCATAAAATAACTTTCAGTGATACTCTTAGATACCTGTTTGTTATAACCGATAGGAAACCCTACTTTATCGCTAAGATTAACCATTAAATCTACTCCAAAATTATAGGAATTAGATTTTGTTCTTCCTAAACTAGAGAGATTAATAGGAATTTTGGGACCAAAATCTTCTGTTCCTAAAGCGGTAAGGTTTTTTCTATAGTAAACGCTGCTACCATCAATATAAATTTTATCAGGAAGGTTATCTCCATCTATATCCTGAAAGAGAACTTTAGAATGAGTGCTTCCCCAGTTGCTTCCTCCACCGCCTCCTAAGGTATTGTTATTAAATCTTCCTATTCCTGTAATTCCTACTCCCACTCGGAAGTTTACCCCTCCACTCTCGGAGTTGGAAGTTCCCACCAGTGTAGGTTTACCAGAAAAACCATCTATTCCTAGAATAGTATAGGCAATGTTATCAGATGGAACTTGCCAAGTTTTAAAAGCTCCAAAAGGAATATAATTGCCATTACTGTCATGAACATCATCATAATAATCCATTTTGTTAGTATAGAAAAGCTGTCCTTCAGCATCATAACTGCGGATTTCTTTCAGTAATGTTTTTTTGAAGGCACCCTCTCTGTAGACCAACTCATAAGAGCGAACCATTTGTCCAGAGTACTTTATTTCTATTTTTCGAAGAAGCCTGTCGTGCTGTTGTTTAAAACCAAGCCTTGCAGAAATTTGAACATCATTTCTTAGGTTTTCTCCCAAGTCTTTGTCTGTAATAAAATGTACAGAGTAAGCTCCTTTGGTGTTGTTTTTTCCAGTATAATAAATACTTTTAGGGTAGAGTACCCCTCCATCTTTTACATATTCATAGTGGATACTGTTTCCTTTCAGGTCTTTCTGAGAAAAAATCGCCCAGTGCCCTATATTACCCTGAGGATCTGCAAGCACAGAAGAAGCAACTATACTGTTTTCATCTCTCCCATAGTAAAAAGTAACCCCGCTTTTAGATTTTACCATCCAATGATAATTATTAGGATGGTTTCCTTTTCTAATGATTTGGTTAAAGCTCCCTTCCCTTCTTGGGTAAAAATGCTTGTTTGTAGTTCTGTTTTCCCACTCATTTCTGTGAGTGTTAGGTAGAAGTTCTTCTCCTGATAAAATATAAGATTCTGTCTCATATTGAGCATCATAACGAGGTGCTCCCCAACGGGTATCAATACTTAGAGATGGAAGGGTTAAATTCCATCCTGTTCCCAGCCAGCTTTGACCGCCATTACTGCTGTATTGTATACTCAGCCCTGGCTGCATACCCGCTCTTCCAGCTGGAAGATCTATAGAAAAAGAGGTTGAAGCTGAGCCGTCTGGACTTGCTGAAGGTGGAGAAACTGACTGTACTCCAACAAAAGGGCTTGCAGCTTTGAGTCCACGGATGCTGGTAGGAGTAAAACCTGAAGTATCGGGACTTTCAGGAAGTTTGATAATTCCCGCAATAAAGGCTGAAGATTCTTTAGTTTTCCCGCTGACACTCTCTGCTAAATGAGATTTTACTTCTGATTGTGGAAGTTTCTGCCATCGCTTTTTAGCTCTGTCGTAGAAGAAAATGGAAATGTCTTTTTCAGTATATCCTTCTGGGATTTTAGTTTTGTCATAAGCAATTTCAATAGAAATTTCCTTTTCAAATAAAATTCCCCTAGGCCGCATACGATAGCCCTCCGCATTTTTTGTTAGATTAATTATGTTGCTTCCTAGAGCAGGAAGATTTCTTTTATTTAGGGCAGAAACAGATACTCTTAGTGCCTTAGAGACACTTCCTTCTGGAAATTCAGCCCAAAATCCCTTCTGACTGATGACCGCTGCAGAGGAAGGAGTAACAAGCTTACTTGATAAACTAGGATGTTCTTCTGTAGTATCAGGTTTATTTTTGTTTTCTATTTCTTTAGTGCTGAAAAAGTCTAAATGCCTTGAAGCATAGGTTACAGCTCCTAAGCTGGCACTTATCCCTAAAAATAAAAATATATGATAGATGTATTTTTTTCTCATGTTGATACAACTAATGAACAATAAGTTTTAAGCTGTTTTCTCCCAATAGTGTTTTAATATGGATGATATATACCCCTGAAACACCAATATTTCCATGATATTCATACTGAGATAGATTATAGAAATTCTGTGACTGCATGAGCCTTCCCTCTATGGTATAAATGCTGACCTGTCCGCTGGTGGTTTTAGGGAACGCTGCCTGAAGCGTAAAATTTCCTCCTGGAGCAGGATTAGGATAGAGCAGAATCTGCGAATCCGCAATTTCATTTTCTACATAAGTCTTGAATTTAGAAACAGATTTACAGCCATGCTCGTTTTTGATTCTAAGCTCATAGTCACCTGCCTGGCTGAGGAGATAATTTTTGTTTTCTGAAACTAGACGACCGTTCTGGTACCACTGATAGGCATAGTTCCCTTTAGGCAAGCTTTCTTCTGGAGACAGCAGCAGTGGTTTTTTAGCGATAATATATTCTGAATTGAGATTTGGTAGCGGAGCATCTCCGTCAGAGAGATAAAAGCTATCCTTGTAAGTCCTTCCATAAGCATCAGAAATGTTATATAAATACTTTCCTGAAGAAAGGCGCAGAGCCTTTTGATTAAGCTCTTCAGAGCTTAAGTTCATACTTTGCTGATAGGAAGGAGTTTCTTCTCTATGAAGGGTTACATGATAAGGAGCCTGCCCTCCCACAATATTAAATCTTACTTTTCCAGAGAGGCTTTCCCTGCATTTGGAGGCTTCTATATCTAGATGAGAAAACATCTCTGGTGCTATCCAGATACTATAAGCAGTCTGCCCATTGGCGGAATCTTCCCAATTATTTAAAATAAATGGCTTTTGAGAGGAAACTTTTCCTAATTTATGATACTTTGTTGAAGTGGGATGAAATAATCGCTCCTTAGAAGAATCTGTGACCAGCCAATAGTAATCATTTTTCTCACTAGACTTTGCTTCTTTATCACTTGAAAGAGGAGGCAGGACTCTAGGGTCAGCCTTCCAATGCAGTTCTATATCAGAATGTTTATGATAATCCATTAACCAAACTCTGGAGAGTCCTCTGGGCTGACCTTCTTTTTGTTTTTTTAGTTCTAATTCTTTCCCATTATCACTCCAGAAAACAAAATAACCATCTGGAATTTCCTTGCCATTTTTTGCAGTGAGCCCTACGGTAATCATCTGCTCATCATTAGAATTTCTGCTGACCATCTGGGAGATTTCTCCCTCTTTATCTTTTCCTACAGCTGTAATATTTTGATTAAATTCCTTGTGTTCAGTATAATCCCATATTTTCTCTCCTCTACTGTTATAGTAATTTTTATATTCTGTCTGGCTGAGAGAAACACCATATTTAATGGATAAATATGATGCTACCTGCTGCATTTCCATAGGGGAAAGTACTCGGTCATAAAGTAAAATTTCTCCAATATATCCAGAAAATCCTTCAAGTGGCAGATGAGCTATTTTTCCTGCTAAATGAAGTTCGTACTGAGAAGATTTATTTGGGGTATTATTTTCCTTGGACTCTAGATTTTTATAATGCTGGTAATAATGAATTTTTACCTTGTCTCTATTTCCCTGCGGATAGCTGCTGTACATGGTTTTTTCCATATCAGCAAAACGACGGTTGGTAGCTACTAGTTTATACTGAGCAGCAGATGTATTTAAAAGAGACCATAGGGGGTATTCTCCCTCGTTTTTTTCTCCTTTATAAACTACAAAAAGTGAGTAATGTTCTGCTGCAGATTTTTCTAAAGGCAGAGAAATTGTTTTTCCTTCTTTGATGTAAAAAACTGGATTTCCATTGATGCTAAGCCCTTCTGCTTTATCAAAATGAATTTCCTGTCCTTTTATTTTTTCTTTTACCTGTGTTTTTCCTTTTTCCTTTTCGGTTTTTATCCAGTAGAGCGGAGTGGGAACTCCTGAAGGATATTTTTCTTGTGCATAAACCTTATAAAAGGAAAGTAAAACTCCTAGTGAAAAATAAAGTTTCCTCATATTTTTCGTATATTTTAAAAGTTATTGTATCCGTCAAAAGTAAAGCGGTAACCGATATCGAGGAAAAAAGCATTGACCATGTTATTCTGCTCTCGGTAGCGGTGTCCATTCTGCTGTGTTTCCAAAGCGTCTGACAATCCCAAATGATAACGGATGCCTATATTCAGTTTATTATCAAACTCATAACCAATACCCATACCTAAATGGAAATAGTCCTTCCCTTCCAATGACTGTTTTAAAACATTCTGTACCACAGCATCAGGCTCAAAATAAACACCCGACCTTCTGGACATCTCTGCTCCATTGGAGCGGTATTCCAAAACATCTTTATCTAAATTAAAGTTAAAATAAGGACCTGCTCCTGCATAAAAACCTTCTGTAAAGTAAAACTTTACCATAACCCCTGCATTGAGGCTATGATAAGGAAATTTAAGGGTATAGTTTAATCCGTTGGTGTCGGTATATTCAACTTGTCCAGGCTGGTAGGAATAGTAGAGTTCTGGCTGAAAACTGATTCTCACTTCAGGATAGTACCAGTTTAAGAAAGCTCCTGCTCCATAACCAAATTTATAGGGTTCTTTTATGGTATAACTTGCATATATATTATCAGGGATAAGTACCTTTTCAATATTGGTGATTTTAGAATATATTCCTCCTGCAAATACACCATAAGTAATTCTTCTTTCTAAACGCTGTCCATATGCTGCTGAAGCAGAAATCAGCAACAACAAAAATCCTATTTTTTTCATTTCTTTTTACCAATTATGAAAACTATATCCTACAGAGAGACTTAGATGAGAGCTGCGATTAGTGTTTTCCAAAAATTGAAAAGAAGTCACTCTATTTCCTATCATATCTCCCACACCATGATAATATCTTAAATCAAAATGAAAATTATCCTCAAGTTCATATCCTAAGGAAAAGCTCAGATTAAAATCATCCTTCCCCACAATTCCTTCTCTATAGAACTGACGAAAATTGGTGTCATAGAGACCATTACGCTCTTTGGAGTTATAACTTATTGCATGTGGAGTAAGATTTTTAGAATAGAAGGCTCCTATGCCTATATTTAACCCTAAGAAAGGATATACCTTATAAATTCCGCCAAGCATTAAATATGAATACCTAAGCCCTAGTTTGTAACTACTGCCCGTGGTTTCGTTGTTGTAATTTACTTCTGCGCCTGAATAACGAAATAATAGCTCCGGCTGAATAGCAACTCTGGAAGCAGGAAGTTTATAATTTAAAAAAAGACCGCCTTCAACTCCAAAAACACCCTTACTTGTAATATCAAACAATTGTCGATTGTTTTCCCTTCCAATAAGCATCTCTGGGAGATTGGTAACACGGGAATGCAGAGCTCCAAGTTTCAGACCATAGGTTAAATTATCTAAATACTGACCTTTGGATAGTCCAGAAATTAGCAGTAGCATTAAACCTAGTTTCTTCATCTTCTATTTGAATGTTTATTTAACAAATTTTAACACTCTCAAATGTATAAGCTTTTATATTCCTATGCAATATGACTTTTATCATGATTTTATTTTTTTTAATAAAAAGCTACTTAACTATATAGTTACTATTATTCCAAACTCCATAATTTAAAATCATTCTTCTTGAATTTTTCCTCTTCTTCTTTATCTTTATTCACAACTATCCGAAAGTAGATAAATAAAAAGTGCTTGAGAATGCTTTACTTTGAAAAAGATCTAACAAATTTTCAAATATGGCATTTTTCAGGCGTTCCAAAAATACTAACAAACCCATTCTTGGGCAAGTGATATAGAGTTATTTTTCAAGGCAATGAAACAAAACCTTCAAATTAAAACCTTTATTGGAACGAGCGAAAACGCAGTAAAGTCACAAATTTATGTAGGATTTGATGTTTCTGACAGTTTGGATGTTCAAAGTAGTTTAGCTGCGTTGAAAAAAGCAATAAAATGCAGAAAGAAAAACAATAAACAACCTTTAATTCATCACTCGAACAGAGGATTACAATATTGTAGTACAGATTACCAATGCTTGCTAAATGAAAATAATATTTTATGTAGTATGACAGAAAGTTACGATCCTTATGCTAATGCTGTAGCAGAACGAGTAAATGGCATATTAAAGCAAGAATTTATGATTGATATGTATGGAAATAATTTACATGATAAAATTCAATTAGTTAAAGATGCTATTGATAAATACAACAATCTAAGACCTCATTATTCCTGTCATTACTTAACACCACAGCAAATGCACAAACAGAATAAAATTAAAATCAAAACATATAAAAAAATTGATGCTGAAAAGCTAGCTTTTCAGCATCAATTAAATTAAATATCTTTGTAATATTAATTGTAACGCTTTTTTAGGACGCTACATGTTTAACAAACTTATATTTTATCATTTCATCAGGGTCGCCATTCCATATAAATAAATCCCAAGGCGGTTTGTTTTCTGAAAATCCTTGCCCTGATATATAAAAATCAATTTCCCCTTTTCCTTCTCTATCCACTAAATTATAAGTAATTTTAATTCTGGTATTTATTCCTCCTGTAATACCATTATTGACATTATCAATCAACTTCCAAGTCCCATCAGTTGTTAATTTTTCATCATCACTTTTAGCAATACTTACAATAGATTTATTTAATTCGTTAAGAATACAAGTGCCATCTTTATCTATCACAATGTTTGCACCATCTTCAGATTTCCAAATACCAATAAAATCAGCTTCATTGAACTTTGGCTCTTTACACCCAACAAGAGATAAGAATATTCCTATTACAAAACATTTCGCTTTCTTCATCTTCTATTTGAATGTTTATTTAACAAATTTTAACATTCTCAAATGTATAAGCTTTTATATTCCTATGCAATATGATTTTTATCATGATTTTCTTTTCTTTTAATAAAAAGCTACTTAACTATATAGTTACTATTATTCCAAACTCCATAATTTAAAATCATTCTTCTTGAATTTTTCCTCTTCTTCTTTATCTTTATTCACAACTATCCGAAAGTAGATAAATAAAAAGTGCTTGAGAATGCTTTACTTTGAAAAAGATCTAACAAATTTTCAAATATGGCATTTTTCAGGCGTTCCAAAAATACTAACAAACCTATTCTTGGGCAAGTGATATAGAGTTGTTTTTCAAGGCAATGAAACAAAACCTTCAAATTAAAACCTTTATTGGAACGAGCGAAAACGCAGTAAAGTCACAAATTTATGTAGGATTTGATGTTTCTGACAGTTTGGATGTTCAAAGTAGTTTAGCTGCGTTGAAAAAAGCAATAAAATGCAGAAAGAAAAACAATAAACAACCTTTAATTCATCACTCGGACAGAGGATTACAATATTGTAGTACAGATTACCAATGCTTGCTAAATGAAAATAATATTTTATGTAGTATGACAGAAAGTTACGATCCTTATGCTAATGCCGTAGCAGAACGAGTAAATGGCATATTAAAGCAAGAATTTATGATTGATATCTATGGAAATAATTTACATGATAAAATTCAATTAGTTAAAGATGCTATTGATAAATATAACAATCTAAGACCTCATTATTCCTGTCATTACTTAACACCACAGCAAATGCACAAACAGAATAAAATTAAAATCAAAACATATAAAAAAATTGATGCTGAAAAGATAGCTTTTCAGCATCAATTAAATTAAATATCTTTGTAATATTAATTGTAACGCTTTTTTAGGACGCTACAAATTGAACTTAAGTAAAAAAAACAAGCGTGATTTTATGTAAACCACGCCTGTTTTCTCTTTATACGCTACTTTTTAATTATCATCCTTGAGGCAACGCACGCTGTTGCCGTCAGCTCGGTTGCTGGCGTTTTTCGTACCGCTGTAGCCACGGTAGAAGTACATGCTGCGAGCAGCGTTGATATTGACGTCAGCAGAGCTACTCCAGTAGTCCCCGTGAGAACCACCGTAGTTCAGTGAACCGTAATAGCTACGGTAGCCAGCAGCTGCAAGGTTTGGTAACTTCTTCTGTGTCCGTATTTGATTAGTAGAAACATGAGAACGGTTACCCGTTACAGCCCAATGAAAATCCTCCCACTCCTGCACAGTCGGAACATGGTAACCTGACGGGCAAGGGTTATTATATCCGCCTGCTGCTCTCCACAACTCTAAATCTGAACCTAATGCCCTTTCACCTCCGTCTACCCAGTTAAAGCCTCCAGTAATAAACTTCCCTGCTGCATCGCCTGTGGCTGTCCAACTTTGGGGTTTTTTATCGGTAGTTTGTTTATTATTCCTAAACTCATGCCCATCACTCGCTCTCTGCCATTGGTATAATGAACCGTAGAGATTTTCGTCACTGTGGATAGTTTCTCCTGTTTCACTAAAGGTAGGGTTAAAGTGAGGACTATTTATGTTGGCGTATTCTGCTCCAAGGTTGAGGTTGAGCCATGTTCTACTGTAGCCGTCTCCGCTTACAGTTGTAGCGCAATACACAAAATCATGCTTGCCGTCACCAAAGTGCCTATCAAAAAGTATATTTTCTGGTGCACATCGTTTGATTTTATTGATGATATCCCCTGCTCTGTCTGGATACTTCTTACGAATATAATCTATCCTTATCTCATTCAATATTTCTCTTTTAATCTCTGAAAGACTTGTACGCTTCACCAGCTTATTATCTTTTTCATCCCAAACTAAAAGCCATTGGGTAGATTTTCCCTCCTTAACACCTTCTATGCGCAAGTCACCACCTTCTTGGTTGTCTTTTGCGCTGATGTCTAATGTCGCCTGTGGAGTATCTGTGTTAATGCCCACCTGAGCGGTAACCGCAACCGCTGATATTACGGCTAAAGAAAATAATAATTTCTTCATTTTTTTTATTTTTTTTGGTTAATATTTTATTGATTTATTCTTTTCTTAATTCAATTTTTGCTGTTTTTTTTCAACTTTTTTTTGCTTCTTCATTTAGAAAGAGCCCCACCCCGTGAGGCTCTTCTTTTTGAAGAAATTACTACTTTCACACAGGTGAAAATAGAAAAACCGCACAAGATTTTCTTGCACGGCTTTGCGGTTCGCTCCCGCAGGGAAGCAATAAATTATTATAAGTTATTGATAATGAGTTGTTTAGCTCATTACTTGTGTGTGTGTTTACACTTTATTTTGAAACTCACAAATTTCATTTGTTAAGATTTCGTTATTTTTTTTGTTAAAACTTTCCGTTGAGATTTTTCTTTTCTCAACCTGCCCGCAAATGTATTTTACGTTTTTGAATTATGCAAATTTGTTTTTTTTGAGGCTGGGGATTTTTTTTAAAGGCTTTAGAAATTTTTGAGAATTGGCGTTTTTTGGTTTTTCCTTAGGAGAATTATTTTTTTCTGAAATAAATTTGAATTGGCACGCCCGAGAAGTTGAATTTCTCCCTTAATTTATTTTCTACAAATCGTTTGTAAGTGTTCGCATATTTAATTCTGGACTGGTTGGGATTTTAAATATTTGAACCTGCTTCAAGAGTTCATTAAATTCCCTCAACGATGCCTCCCCTACCCTTTGTTGAGTATTTGCATGTTTTGCAAATTGATTGATATTGTTCTGAACTTTTAAAAAGTAATTGTCTTGTAATTCAATGAACTTCATTAATCCTAATTTCTCATCCTTCATCATTTTTTCTTCAACAGAACTTATAACTAAATCTGTTAATGAAATTCCTCTTTTTTCACACATTTTCACCCAGCGTTGCTTATCTTCTTCTGCCAATCTAACTACCACTCTGGTATTTTTCATACTAACCTTAGAATTGTGTTCACAAACTTAGAAATAAATTTTAAGACACACAATATCAATTATTTACACTCAACAAATATGACACTGTATGACACCAAAAGTTTTTTGAAAAAAAACTAAAAAAATCGGAGTTCCGAAGATTTTTACCCCGTAAGGGCAAGATGGTATTTGAAGCAAAAATTTTTTAAAATTTTGTGTGCACAAATACACATCTTGCGAAACAAATTTTAAGAGGTCTTAAATTTTATAAAAACATGATATTCAGTATTTTATATAATTTTGTGAAAAAATTAGATGAAGAGCTCTTCATCTAATTGTAAATCAATATAATACAAAAAAAAGAGAATTAGTTTTTTTTTAGCCATAGCACCTAAATAAGTCAAAAAAAATAACAGAAAAAAAAAGAAAAAGAACCAAAAAGAAAAAAAATATATATCTATCTTTCTTTTTTTTAATAAATATATTAGAAATAAAAGATATAGAGATAAAATATTGGTTTACTTTCTAAAAAAAAATTTTTTAACCATAATTTAACCATAATTTAACTAAAGTGTATCAGTAGGTGAAACACTTAGGCAACTCATAGTTAGAGCTTTTACAATTTTCGCAAATGTAGAATATGAAAGGGATTGCGGCGTTTTTAAAAACAGTCGGTAAGTCAATAGTAAGTATTGACTTTAAAGGTAACTCACAAATTTGAAGGTTTTTTTAGCATTTAGAACATTACCACAAGTGAAAAAAATTTTAAAATTGACTTAAGCAAAGAGGTGAAAAAAAAGAAAAAAAGTTGCGCTAAAAAAAGAAAAGGCTATTTATCGGAATAATGCCCATATGCAGAAAGAAGTATTATTTTATTTTCACCTACTTCATATGTGAAACGATGCTTTGAATTCACACGCCTTGACCAGGTTTCATTTTCCATAAACTTTAATTGTTCGGGTTGTCCAGTTCCATCACGAGGATTTTCACGTATTTCTTCAATGAATTGCTGTATTTTCAATACAAGTTTTTTTGTCCAGACTTACTATGTCTTTTCAAATCTTCTAAAAACTTCTCTTGATAAATTATTTCATAACTCATAGCAATTCATCAAACAGTTTTTTTTCTTCTTCAGGATTCAGCGAATAGGATGTTGATTGTTTTGACTGGTTTAGCATTCCTTTGTATTCAGCTTTAGTCATTTCAATCTTACCCCCTATCTTTTCTAAAAGGATATTTTCAATATAATTGTTTACACTTCTATTTTCCTTTTTCGCTTGATTTTTTATCCTCTTGTATAAGTCTTGAGTTAGTCTTAATGAGGTTACTTTTTTTGTGGTACGTGTATTCATTGTGATATCATTTGTATGCAAATGTAATAAAAAAAACCAAATCCCGATTGTTCGGGAAATGATTTAAGATATACTTTTTTCTTCAATTTGAGCAAAAGCTTTATCCATAGGAACGGCTTTGGTTTTATCCGACATACTTTCATCAAAAAGTTTTATATCTTCAAATTCCTCAATTATAGAAATCATTTTTTTATAATCTTTCATCGGAAGAATAGCAGAAATTTTATCCCCTTTTTCGTTGGTAATGTATTTCGGATTTATAGCTATCATAATAATTTTTTAAAAAAAACCGCCCGCAAAACGAGCGGTTCACTTGTGTATAATGTACGTGACTTTCGGTGCTGATTGGTTGCTCCTCAGTAGAGCCAATTTCCTCCTTCACAGGTGGAACAAAGATAAAAAAATATATGATAGGAAAAAAAGCAAGAAAACATCAAGACAGAGATAAAGAGTAAAGAAGTAAAAAAAAGAGGGAATAAAATCCTTTTTATAGTTCTTTCTATTTTAGGCTTAGTATTAGTCCTTGCATGGGTAGGTAATAAATTTTTAAAGTCTTTTAAATTATTCTAAAGGATTTAATATAAAACAACCGATATGTTTAAAAGTAATAGTTACGAAGAAATAGAACAGCAAAAAAATAAAAATAAATCTTTAAAAAGTTTGCGTATTGCAAACTTTTGTTTTATATTTGCAAAAGAAAATCAACAACTTGCAATCTTTGACTTAACTAATTTAAAAGAAATAAAAATCTAAAAGGGACGAAAGTCCCTCTCCCTTGCTTTTTAGATTTAAAATTATGAAAGAAATAGCACAGAAAACGATAGTAAACCAATCCGTATCTAAATCAATAGCCAATTATAAACGTATGGGAATTGATGTTGATATACTTGAGATGGATCAAGATTTTATACTCGTGAAAATAAAACAAGGTCGCCTTATTAATGGATTTGTATTGAACAAAAAGCAGCTAATAGGACGAGCTAAAGAAATATTTGAACCAACGGGATTAAGGATAAAAGTAATTCCTGTTGTCTATTCATTAGATGTCGAAAACATTACACCCAATTGGATAGTAGAAAAAATGAATGAATTCGGATTAAAACGTAGTGATATTACCAGTCATTTAGCTTATGATAAATCTCAACTTTCTTTGTACTTGTCTGGCGAACGTGGAATGACTAAATCCGTAAGGGCCTCATTTTATTGGTACTTCAAAGTATTTGAGCTGAATCGTGATTTTAGGGAATAATAACATTTTTTAAATCTTATTTTATTAAAGCATTCTAATTTTTGAATGCTTTTTTACACACTTATATTTATTTGCTTAAGCATTTCAAGCTCCCTTTTCTTTCTACCTGTGCGATAAATATCGGTCATACTACTGCTTCTATGATTAGCGATGCTTTTTGCTTGGTCAAAATCAGAATTGTTTTGCGCGTCTACTAAATCTAAAAAAAGATGTTTGAGCGTGTAGAAATCTGCCGTAATGCCTAATCTATCTTTTATATTTTCTTTCCACCAGCGTGATGGTTTTTTGACATATGATTTTTTGTGACCAGGCTCAAAATTGTCAGAGAATAAATAATGTTCATCATTTTGGCAATCCTTTAAAATATCGTCCCAATATTTAACCGCTGGTAATATTATAGCTTTCGTTTCCCAAACATATTGCTTACCTTTTTTAATCAGCACCTTATATTCACGATTTTCAAAATCAACGTGTTTTTTCTGAACCGACAGAAGCTCGGTTGAACGAACTCCAGCGAGGAAAAAAATCATAGCGTATCGGTAGAAATTGTAATTTTCTTTTAATAAATAATCTTGAACTTTTCTAAAATCTTCAATAGTTATAATTTCTCGCTGTTTTTTTATCTGCACACGCTTAGAAATATCACGAATAACATTAGTATCAATTGTTTCATATTCTACTAGAATCTTGAAAAGCATATGAAGATGTGCACGATTTCTATTATATCTATAATTACTTTCAGATTTACTTTTTTTCTCCACCAAATCCAAACATGCCTTTACGTTCCGCCTTTTAATTTCGCAAATTGGATGCTCGTGAATTCGTAATTGTTTTGCCGATTTTTCAATGTGTCTAATCGTTGTTTTAACACCTGATAAAGTACCATTACATACATTTAATAAATCACAAGCTTTCCATAATGCTTTTATAAAACCAGTATTAGGTTCAATTTCATAATCAAATTCATTTTCGCCGATGTAAGATTTTGTAAAGTGATTGTAGCCGTTCAGACAAGCGTTAATTTCCTGTTCAATTAACCCCCGTGTAATATCTCTTCTATCTTTTAGAGTTTTAAAATCGTTCATGCCACGAACGGCAATCAATTTGCCATACGGATGAGATTCTTCAAATTCAGGGTCGTAGAAATAAAATTGAATTTGCCAATTTTTTTTAAGGAGTTCACGTCCGCCAGTTTCCCAATTCTTAGGATTTACGGAGGGTTTTGACATTGAACAACCATTAGGGAGTAATATTTTATCTGCCATTTTTATATTAGAGTTTTTATTAAACGTCTAACAAAACAACAGCCTTACGCATTTTGTAAAAAATAACTGAAAGCCTAATGTGGTACGGCTTTCAGTTAAAAAGTGCGGGTGAAGGGACTCGAACCCCCACACCTTGCGGCACTAGATCCTAAGTCTAGCGTGTCTACCAATTCCACCACACCCGCAATTAGATTTAGAATTGAGTTTGCAAATATATAAAGTATTATTGATTTAATCAAAACATTTTTTCAAGGCTTAAAAATTTTTTTTACATTTGCACAAAATAACCTTATGGAGGTAACAGGAAAAATTAAAAAAATTTTTGATCTGCAAACTTTTAGCAGTGGGTTCACCAAAAAGGAATTAATTTTACTGACGCAAGAACAATATCCGCAGACTTTGGCGATAGAATTTCACCAAGATCGCACAGATTTGCTTGATAAGTTTAATGTGGGTGATGATGTGAAAATCAGTGTGAATTTGCGTGGTAGAGAATGGACAAATCCTGAAGGAGTTGTGAAGTATTTTAATTCCATCGTTGGTTGGCGTATTGAGAGATTGGACCAATCTAGCGAGAACACACCTCCACCTGCTGATTTTAATTCAGAATTTAATGACTTATCAGCAGATGGTGACAAGGAAGATGACTTGCCATTTTAATTTCAGAAATTTAACATTTTTCATCATCAAAAAAAGATGTTTAGGCATAGATATTGTAATAAAAAATAAAACTATTTAAAAAAATCATAAAAATGAAAAGAACAATTATTTGTTCCGCACTTGCCTTTTTAGGCATTCAGGCAAATGCTCAAGTAGAAGACATTAGTGTTACACTTTCACCAACGGCGAGCTACAATTGGTTTGACAACAATACGGCGATAAAAGACGGTCTTATGGTCGGTGGTCGCGTTGGATTTGGCTTCGGAGAGTATTTTGAATTGAGAGGAACTTACGAGAAATCTATAGATCTGAAAAACACTGTAGATAAAATCGACGGGTTAAGTGATCAGTTTAAAAACCAATTTCAAAGCAGAAAAGTAGGCGTTGAGAGAATCGGGGGTGAATTCAAAGGAAATATCCCTACAGGCGGAAGCTTTGCTCCTTACTTAACTTTAGGTGCTGGTGTTCAGAAACTTGACGGAGACCATATCCCTAAAATGGAGCAGGTTTTTGTTTCTGGAGGATTGGGAACTAAAATTAATTTAGGAGATCGAATTGTTTTAAATCTTGAGGCAAAAAACACCATGTTCAATCTTGATAGAACAAATATTCTATTTAGAGAGTCTGACAAAAATAATTTTGGTGGGCTAATTAATAATACTAAAGAAGAAAGAATGATGAACTGGTCTGCTTTAGCTGGTCTACAAATTTATCTTGGTGGTCGAGAGCCTGGTAAATTGACTGAACTTGACCGAGCTTATTTGCGTAAGTTCTCTGGTGGTTTAAGTGGATTTAAATTAGTTTTGGAACCGGGCGGAAATTATATTGACTTCAATAAAAATAGTAACTACCGAAACACTTATATGTTAGGTGGTGCAGCTGGTTTTGATTTAAATCAGTATATCGGCGTTAGAGGTTTCTACTACCAAGCTACAAAAGATGAGAAAATTTCAACCGATTGGGATGATATGTCTATGTACGGTGGTGAAATTCTTGCTAGACTCAATGTTGCTAGAGGAATTTCTCCGTATATCACTCTTGGTGGTGGTTACTTGAATGTTTATGGTAACTACAAAGGAAGTAGAGCTGCAACTAACCAATCTAGCTATTTTGCTAAAGGTGGTTTGGGTATTAGTGTTCCTTTAGGAAGCAACTTCGAGGCTTTTGGTTCTGCTAATCTACTTTATACTACTGAGAAAAATAAAAACAATCTAAACAACATTAGAACTCCTGATGAGTTAATGCAACATACAATGTATAATGCTGGGTTGAGAATTAAAATAGGAGCTACAGCTAATGAAGATGAAGTCCTTAGCAGAAAGCTAAGCGAAAGGGAAGTGAGATACTCTAAATTTGAAGATAGAATTGATGAATTGGAGCGTGAATTAAAAAAAGCTTACAACGACAATGATTCTGAAAAAGCAGCTCGCATCATCAGAGAAAAACGAGAGCTAGAAGGCAGAGGTAATTATTCTAATAAATTTGATGAGTCAAGAGTTAGGTTAACTCCAAAAGAGTTAGAGTCTTTAGTTGACAAGGTTTTGAACGACGTTGAAAAAAACTTATCAGATGAAGAAAGAATTGATAGATTAGAGCGTCTTTTATTAAGAAGTGATAATGTAAAATCTTCTAATGGAAATGTAACAAACGAAAGAATTTTAAATGAATTAGATCGTTTGAACAATAAAATTGAGATGTATCGTTTGAACACCAACGCTGTTTCTCAAGATCAAGATAAAACTACTATAGTAAGCGGAGGTAACAACCAACCTATTGCAAATACTAATGATAATGTAAAGAGTGTTACGCAGCCTGTAGCAGTTACTGACGAAGATGGAGAAACTGGAATTGCAACATCTATGTTAATAGATAAAGGTTGGTCTCTAAATACAGGAGTTGGTTTCGGCAAAGGAACTTCATTCAACTTGGGTATCCGTGGGCACTATGGCTTCACTAATTCAAACTTTGAATTTCAACCAAACCTTACTGTAGGACTCGGAGGAGCCTCTGCTTTTGGGGTTAATGCTAACCTATTGTACAACTTTGATTTCACTAGATCATTTATTGTAAACCCTTACATCGGTGCAGGTATAGGCTATAACAGCATTAGCAATAATGGTAACTTCGGTGCAAACTTATTAGTTGGAACTTCTATCGATGTTTTAGATGGTCGTTTATACCTTGATTATACCGCTCTTGATTTAGCTAAAATCAACGTGGTAACTTTAGGTTATAAATTCTCACTTTAATTAAAATAAAAAAAAAGGACAATGATTAAATTAAAAATAACAGGACTTGTCCTTACATTATTACTGTCAATCAACGGCCTTGCCCAAAACAGGCAAGACCGTTCCGACAGTGAAATTGTAATGACAAAAGCTGAACTTGAATCTTTTTTAAAGTTAATTGCAGAAAAGAAATTAGAAAATCTTAGAGCAAAAAATGGTGCAAGCCTAATGCCATTAAATTCTTGCAATAGCAATTCTCGTGGTATTAATCAATCTGAATTTGATCGATTAAATCAAAGAATTGACATGCTAATGATGGGTTTTTATCACTCAAATTTAGCTAAAGGTAAAGATAATAGTACAATCATCAGTGATGCAGGACAAGCTCCCTATCAATCTCTAGCGGAAGGTTCTGAAGCAGGAGCACCTGCTCAAATAAGCAAAGAGCGAAGATCTTATCTAGAAGATTTGCTGACCAAATATAGACACTTTAAAAGACAGGTTTTCTTTGCCAATGACTCTGACGTTATTTCTACCGAAGATATTGCTTACATTAAAGATGTAGCAGATGTTTTGAGAAAAAATCCAGAACTTTCTGTTTTACTAAAAGGTTATGCAAGTCCAAGAGGAAATGTTGAGTATAACAAGGCTCTTTCTATGAGAAGATCTGAAAGTGTATTGAAAGAACTTCGCAAAAGTGGAATTGCAGAAAATCGACTAGAAGCTTCCTTTTACGGAGAAGATCACTCAACTTCAGAAGAGGGCGCAAGACGCGTGGATATGAGCGTAGTGATTAAATAACTTTTTTTATATAAACTTAAAAACTGCTCTAATTTAAATTTTAGGGCAGTTTTTTTATCTATGTATTTTTTAAATTCAAATCAATTTTTCCCTCCTGTTGACCAAGCTGATGAATCTGGGTTATTAGCCATTTCTGAACACTTGAGTATTACCCGTCTAGTTGAAGCTTATTCTAACGGTATCTTCCCTTGGTACAATCCAGGAGAACCCGTCTTTTGGTATGCGACTAATCCACGGATGGTCTTATTCCCTAATGAATTGAAAATAAGTAAATCTATGCGAAAGATTATACGAGATGAAGTCTTTCATTTCAGTTATAATCAAGAATTTCAATCTATTATCAAAAACTGCAGAGATATTCAAAGAAAAGATCAAAAGGGC
Source organism: Candidatus Ornithobacterium hominis (assembly GCF_951229915.1). GTDB lineage: Bacteria > Bacteroidota > Bacteroidia > Flavobacteriales > Weeksellaceae > Ornithobacterium > Ornithobacterium hominis. The sequence goes on from NZ_OX579588.1 coordinate 1,946,801, forward strand.
TCTTGGATCGGTAATGAAATCATTGAATATTATACTCATTTACACCATCTTGGGCTTGCACATAGCGTTGAAGTTTGGAACCAAAAAAGTCAATTAGTTGGCGGTCTCTATGGGGTACAAATCAAAAATGTTTTTTGTGGTGAGAGCATGTTTGCAAAAGAAAGTAATGCATCCAAAGCTGGCTTTATCTGGTGGATTTTAGAAAATTCTTTTGATGTAATTGACTGCCAAATATATACCCCTCACCTTGCTAGTTTAGGCGCTCGAGAAATTCCAATAAGAGAGTATTTAAAATTTCTCAAATAATTTTTTAGAAAGTTTATCAATTGCGGCAATCAAAAGTGGCTTTTCGACTTCACCCAATTTATTTGCCATCCATTCTAAATTTGCATTTTTTGGAATTTCAAAAGACATTTGGCTGATTATATCTCCCTCATCAACGCCAGCCGTTACATAATGCACCGTCGCCCCGCTTTTTTCTTCCTTATTTTCTAAAACAGCTTCTAAAACCTTATTCCCAAACATCCCTTTCCCACCATATTTAGGCAACAAAGATGGATGCAAATTAATGATCCTTCTCTCCCATTTTTCGCATAATTCAGCTGAAATAATGGATAAAAATCCTGCCATTACAATCACGTCCACCTCATTCTCTATACAAATTTTATCAATTTCTGCAGATAATTGAGTATTTCTCTCCACTTGCCAAACGCTCAAGCCGTGATTTAAAGCTCTTTCTATTGCAAAACAAGACCGATCCGCTATCACACAAGCAATTTCGACATCAAACAAGCGTTCCGATTCTATCGCATCAATTATTTCTTGTAAATTTGTTCCTCCGCCGGAAACGAGTACAGCAATTTTCATGAATAAAATTTTTGCTAAATTACTGCAAATCCTACGGAATTAAAATTCATTTTTTTAAGGCTTAAAAAATTTCATGAATAAAATCACTTCAGAAAAAATTATTCTAGGGATCGACCCTGGTACTAACATCATGGGTTTTGGTTTGATTCTAACTTGCCAACAAAAGATGAAACTCATCATGCTAGATGATTTATTGCTCAAAAAAGTAATTGGTCATGAATTGAAACTAAAAAAAATTTTTGAGAAAACATTAAATCTAATTGATGAATTTCACCCTGATGAAATTGCCATTGAAGCTCCATTCTATGGTAAAAACGTTCAATCAATGCTTAAATTAGGTCGCGCACAAGGCGTTGCTATGGCTGCTGGTTTGTATCGCGAAATTCCTATTACAGAATATTCTCCCAAGAAAATAAAAATGGCGATTACTGGCAACGGAAATGCCAGCAAAGAACAGGTCGCTGGTATGCTACAGAATCTATTTAATATTAAAACTTTACCAACTAATCTAGATTCTACCGATGGTTTGGCTGCAGCGGTTTGCCATCATTTCAATAGCGGCAGAGATTCCTCAGAAAAATCTTACTCGAACTGGGAGGCTTTTGTGAAACAGAACTCAAAGAGAATCAAATAATTTTTTGAAGGCTTTAAAAAAATCTGTAATATTTAGAAGTATACTACAGATTTTTCTATTTTTTTCTAAGGCTTTAAAAATTTTTAAATAACGCCCAATTCTTTCCCTACTTTTTTGAAGGCTTCCAGCGTATGGTCAAGCTGTTCTCTGGTGTGTGCTGCCGATAACTGAACTCGAATTCTTGCCTTTCCTTTTGGCACTACTGGGTAGAAGAATCCTATCACATAAACACCTTCTTTCAATAATTTATTTGCCATTTCTTGAGATAATTTAGCATCATACAGCATCACGGGAACAATGGCTGCATCGCCTTCGATGATATCAAAACCAGCTTCTTTCATCGATTTTCTGAAATAGTTGGCATTGTTCATCACTTTATCTCTCAAGTCAGTATTAGTCTCTAGCATTTCAAAGACTTTCAGTGATGCTCCAACAATGCTCGGTGCCAAAGAGTTAGAGAATAAATATGGGCGTGATTTTTGCCGTAGCATCTCTATAATTTCTTTTTTAGAGCAAGTAAATCCGCCCATTGCACCGCCTAAAGCTTTCCCTAGAGTTCCTGTGATGATATCTACTCGACCCATTACATCATTATACTCGTGCGTTCCGCGGCCGTTTTCACCCATAAATCCTGTTGCATGGCAATCATCTACCATCACCAAAGCATCATATTTATCGGCCAAATCGCAGATTCCTTTCAAGTTTGCTACCAGCCCATCCATAGAAAAAACGCCATCGGTCACAATGATTTTAAAACGGTGATTCTCTCCACTCGCCTTTTTCAATTGCTCTTCTAGGCTTGCCATGTCATTATTTTTGTATCTGTACCGCGCTGCTTTGCATAGGCGTACACCATCGATGATAGAGGCGTGATTCAATTCATCTGAAATAATAGCATCTTCTGCCGTTAATAGCGGCTCGAAAACACCTCCGTTAGCATCAAAAGCTGCCGCGTATAAAATGGTGTCTTCTAAACCTAAAAAATCTGCTATCTTCTTCTCCAATTGCTTGTGAATATCTTGCGTTCCACAAATAAACCGAACGCTAGACATACCAAACCCATGCGAATCTGCAGTGGCCTTACTTGCCGCCACCACATCAGGGTGGTCTGATAAACCTAAGTAATTATTTGCACAAAAATTCAGTAATTTCTTCCCGTTTTCTAAGGTGATTTCCGCTGATTGTGGTGAAGAGATGACTCTCTCTTTTTTATACAAGCCTTGGTCTTTCAGTTGATTAAGTTCAGTCTGCAAATGGTTTTTTAACTTTTCGCTATACATATGATTTAAGATTTAAATATGATTTCTGTTGTCATTTCTTTTTCTTTGAGCGGAGCTTTTTCCTTCATTTTTCTACTTTTTTTAAGTTAAAATTAAGTCTTAAGTAAGATTCTACTTAAATTTTAACCGTATATTTTTCATCTTTTTTGTCTCATTTCTCTATTTAAACACCCCCCTAAAACACTGCTTAAAGTTAAAGAATTTTTTAAGCCTTAGAAAAAATTTATAACGCCATTAAATTACATCCACGAACGTCACTAAAATCAAACCTTCCCAAAACTTCAAAGCCTCTCCCATCTTTCGACTTTCTGCCTAAATCTTGTACAGCGATAAACGAGCAACTGCCTTGGTTTGCTAAATCGATTATATTGATTCCGCCAGTGGCAGTATTGGGCAAATAATTGAATGGGTCTTCTGGGTCTCGGATTAGAATCTTCATCCAAGGAGGAGTTTCAAAAACACCGTCTTTTAAAGCATACGCCTGTGAGAGCAGCTCCGTCATCCCGTATTCTGAAACGATGTGCGGCAAATCAAAAGCGTTCTTTAGCCTCTCATGTAATTCCTCACGTGTGATTTCTTTTTTTCTACCCTTCATCCCCCCAGTTTCTATTAAATGCTGAATTTTTAAAGGCTTAGAAAATTTCTCAGCAAAATCTAATAACGCAAAAGAAACTCCTATCAGAATAATTTTTTTGGGGGAATGAGACAATTGTTCTAATCTCTTGCTTAAATCTTGATGGTTGTACAAATAGAATTCTGTGTTTTTTTGTTGCGTTTTTCGCATCCAGTAGTTGACCATTTCGATGAGTGAAGAGCCGTTTCGTTCGGCATAAGCGGGAAGTAATGGTAAAACCTCATAATCGGTGAAATTACCAAAAAAATATTCAAATCCAGCGTCTAATTCATCGTAATAATCTTGAATGTTTTTCACATAATGTCTGCTCGGCGTGCTACCTGTAGTCCCAGAACTGGTAAAGATTTTATCAAACGGCGACTTTTGGGTAGAAATTTTAAAGCTTTTAAAAAATTCCACGGGTAAAAATGGTATTTCTTCTATCTTTTCAACGCTTTGCGGATTGATATTGAGTCGATTTACAAATTCTTGATAAACTTTATTGTTCTGGTATTGTTCATTAAAAGTTTTTAAAGCCTGAGCTAAAAATTCCTTTTCTGTCTTGATTTGTAATATGGCTAAATTCATTGTTGTTTCAGAGGTTGATTTGCTTTAAAAATGTGGTCGCCTATGATTTCATAATTCTGAATCAACTCACGGTAGTAGAGCGCTCGCATCATGCCCAAACTTGTTTTATGAAATTCCAATTTTTCCCCATTATGCCCTTGCGCTTTTTGATTGGCAAAATTTGTAATTAAATTTAAAAAAGGAAAAATCAAAATTGTTGTAACTATATTAAATCCTGTCTCCAAATCCCTTTGATATTAAAGTTGATACGTCCAAAATTGATGAATTTTGTCAATATTTATTTTTACAAAATTTAAAATAAAGCTTTCATTCAAACTATTCTGCGGGATTATTCCTAGTTTAGAATTAACTGGAAAGAAGAAATAAAAAAATAAAGTCATGATGAAAAACACTTTGATGAAACCCAATCCCGCTCCGCCTATTTTTTCTAAAATTCCCAGCCCAATACTCTTTATAATTCCATTTAATAATTTGGCAACAATACTCAGAGATAGAAATACTAAAACTCCTGTGAGTCCGTAGCTTACAATACCGATCCAGGCTTCTGATACAACTTGATTTTCTAGCAAAAAGTTTTTTAAAATTTTCGCTATTGCCCCACCAAACATGAGCAAAATCAGTACAGAAATCAAGCCCGCTAGCTGAGATGTTAAGCCTTTCCTAAAGCCATTGAACAAGCCTAGAAATAAAAAAATGCTTAAAATTAAATCTAATATGCTCAATTATTTTTTTGAACAAAGATAATAAACTAACGTCTTTATTCCTGTGAATTGTTGAGCATTTCATATTTTTACAATTCAATACTTGATTTAAGATAAATAAAATATGGCAACATTTGTAGTGGTCGGTCTCCAATGGGGCGACGAAGGAAAAGGGAAAATCACTGATGTTTTATCTGCTAAATCCGATTACGTCGTACGTTTTCAGGGCGGAAACAATGCTGGGCACACAGTGTACGTGGGCGAAAATAAATTTGTTTTACATCTTCTACCGTCTGGTGTTTTACAATGCCCTGGGAAGTGTATTATAGGCAATGGCGTAGTCGTAGACCCCAAAGCATTCATCCAAGAAATTTCTTCCATTGAGGAAAAAGGTCTTTCTACCAACCACGTATTCATCAGTCGCCGTGCACACATCATTATGCCTTACCACATTTTGTACGACACTTATCGTGAAGAGGCTGCCGGAAACCTTTCTATCGGGACGACGAAGAGAGGCATTGGACCTTGCTACGAAGATAAGGTTGCTCGCACGGGCATTCGTGCCATAGACTTGCTTAACCCTGAAGTTTTAAAGCAAAAACTTCAGAAAAACGTTGAGATAAAGAATGCTATCTTCGAGAAACTCTACGGCAAAAATCCCATTGATTTCCAAAGCATTTATGATGAATATTTAGCTATTGGCGAGCAACTCAAAGACCGCATCGTTGATACTGAATTGGAATTAAACCAAGCCATCGATAATGGGAAAAATGTATTATTTGAAGGTGCCCAAGCACTGATGCTCGACATCGATTTTGGGACTTATCCTTACGTTACCTCATCATCTCCGACGACGGGTGGAGTCTGTGTCGGCGCAGGTGTGCCTCCTACTAAATTGCAAAACCTCATCGGGGTAGCCAAAGCCTATTGCACACGAGTGGGGAACGGACCATTCGTCACAGAATTATTTGACGAAACTGGCAGGAAAATCAGAGAAGTGGGGCATGAATTTGGCGCTACCACTGGCCGGCCAAGACGTTGTGGCTGGCTAGATTTAGTTGCGCTTCGCCATGCTTGTATGATTAACGGAATCACTCATTTAGTTATCACAAAATTAGACGTTCTCAGCGGGTTGGGTAAAATTAAAGTTTGTACCGCCTACAAAACCGAAGACGGTGAAACCATCGACTATTTCACTTCTTCTACAACCAAACTTGCCTTGTACAAACCCGTTTATGAAGAATTAGATGGCTGGGAAGAAGATATTACCAAAATCAATAGTTTTGACGAATTACCAGAAAACGCCCAAAAATATATTCAATTCATAGAGAAATATTTAGGCATCGAAGTTTATTTGGTTTCCGTCGGCCCAGACCGAAGTCAAAATATTATTCGTAAAGAACTTTTTTAAAGACTTTTTTTAAAGGCTTTATAAATAGAGAATAAATTATTTTTCTCCTAATTTTTTTAAGGCTTTTAAAATTTTATATTCAAATTATTTCACTTAATTTTAAAAAGCAAATTTAGAAATCAATGAATTCAAACGTATATCAAAATCCTTTAGAAACCAGGTACGCATCTTCTGAAATGCTCTATAATTTCTCTCCCGATAAAAAATTTGGGAGCTGGAGGAAATTATGGATTGCTTTGGCTGAAATTCAAAAAGAACTGGGTTTAGACATCTCACAAGAGCAAATTGATGCACTAAAAGATAATGCAGAAAACATTGATTATGAGAAAGCTGCCGCTTACGAAAAAAAATTTCGCCACGATGTAATGGCTCACGTTCATACCTTTGGTGATTTAGCTCCTGCGGCTAAAGCCATCATCCATTTGGGGGCGACTTCAGCCTTTGTGGGGGATAATACAGATTTGATCCAGCTCCGTGATGGGATGCAAATAGTAAAGCAAAAATTACTAAATGTAATGGCCAGTTTAGCCAAATTTGCCCGGGAATACAAAGATTTACCATGCTTGGGCTTTACGCATTATCAGCCAGCACAGCTCACCACCGTGGGCAAGCGTGCCACATTGTGGCTGCAAAGTGTTTTGCTTGATTTTGAAGAATTAGAATTCCGATTGAGCACGCTTCGCTTCCGTGGGGTGAAGGGAACTACAGGAACAGCGGCTAGCTTCAAAGAGCTTTTTAACGGCGACTATGCCAAAGTGAAGGCTTTGGACCAAAAGTTATCTGAACGTTTTGCCTTTAGCAATGTTTTTGGCGTAACGGGGCAGACTTATGATAGAAAAATTGATGCAGAAATCATGGCCTTGCTTTCTAACATTGCACAATCGGCTCATAAATTCTCAAATGATATTCGTTTGCTTCAAAATTTGAAAGAAATTGAAGAGCCTTTTGAGAAAAATCAAATCGGTTCCTCAGCAATGGCTTATAAACGAAATCCTATGCGTTGTGAACGCATAGCCGCTTTGGCTAAATTTGTATTGACAGTGGCTCGCGGTTCTGATTTAGTAGCTTCCACACAATGGTTTGAGCGTACGTTAGACGATTCTGCTAATAAAAGATTGACGATACCGCAGGCGTTTTTGGCGGTGGATTCCATTTTGGGAATTTGGATGAATGTTCTTGACGGGCTGGTGGTTTATAAAAAAATGATTGCTAAACACATCGAAGAAGAATTGCCCTTTATGGCAACGGAATATATGATTATGGAGGGCGTAAAAAACGGTGGCGACCGACAAGATTTGCACGAAATCATCCGTAAACACTCGATGGAAGCAGCGAAACAAGTGAAATTAAATGGTGAGAAAAATGATTTGGTAGAAAGAATTGTGGCTGATGAAAACTTCCCGATTGATAAGGAAAAAATGTTGACTTTGCTCGACCCTAAAAATTTCATCGGTTTTGCCCCTGAACAGACAGAAGAATTTTTGGCTAATGAGATTCAACCGATTTTAGACCAATACCAGGATTTGCTGGGAATGGATTTTAAGCTAAAAGTTTAGATTTTTTTTTTAAGGCTTAAAAAAAATCACAAAAGTCGTCTTTATTTTTTTCAGACGACTTTATTTTTTAGGTCAATACATTACATTACCTTGTAATGATTATAGACAATATTCATAATGTGTTTTAAGGAACTTTTTTCTACTTTTTTCAAAATATAAAAATTTATATTTGCACGTTTAAATTTTCAATACTAAAAAAAACAAAAATGATTAAAAAAAATTGGTGTTTATGGGCTTTTTCTACTTTGCTGTTTGTTGGGTGTTCAGATGATGATAAAATTCACCCCAAAGTAAATGTTACAGAAAAGCACTTGACCCTGGATTTTAATGCATCTACAGCCTTTGAATCTGAGGATAAACTCAATAGAAAATGGTATGTCGGGGATTCTTTTGTGGCTGAATCGGCTCAATATATATTCAAAGGAGAAAAAGCTGGAAATTATGTGATTTCGTCGGTAAGAAAAACCAATCATGTAACGGACAGTTTGGTATACCATGTTCGTGTTTATGGTAAATTTGCTGAGGGTGTTTTGTTAATTAATAGTTCCTCTAAAGATAATTCAAACGGAGAAATTTTCTTTATCAATCAAAATGATGAAATTTCTTTGGTTGAAGATTTTAAAGCGACGTCAGAGGGTTGGGTTAGTGCTAATTCTGCAAAGAAAGATGTGTATTTGGTCTCTCAAAAATCCCCCAATTACATCACAGTTTTAGACAGAGAAACCTTGAATGTAAAGCGTTTAACTACAACTTCTACTGCTAAAAATCCGTCTTATTTAAATTTTTATAATGAGCAAGGGGTTGTGGCTAATGGAAGCAGAAAAGATAGAAGTTTCTATTTCTGGAATCCTACTCAAAATGAAATTACATCGGCTGGATTAGAGGATTTAACTGATGTTCCTGCAATACAATCAGCTTCTTTGCAGGTAGGTGAATCCCTATTGCTGGTGAGCGGAAATCATGTGTACCAATATAAAAATAATAAAGCCACATTGTTTTACTCTGCAAAAGCTTATGTGAGTGGTGTTTTGCCTGATACAAAGGGGGGATTTTATATTGCTACTCAAAAGAAAGATGAGGAAAATGCTCAATTCATTCATTATGATGCTCAATTTAAAAAAATTGAAACGATTACATTGCCAGATAGTTATAAATTACAAAGAAATGGAAATATACAAGCCGTGAAAGGAAATTTCTACTGGCAAGAAACCTCTTCTGGTGAATTAATGAAATATGATACAGAAAAAAATCAATTCATATCTTTAGATAACGGATATACTTATGGGCTTCAGCTCACAACGGTAGTAAAAGAAAATCCATTTACAGGAGAAATCTTTATTGCAGGATTCAGTGATTTTATAACTTCTAAAGGTATTGTAGTAAAATTAAATACCAACGGCGAATTGTTGAAAATATATAAAGATGTGGGCTATGCTCCAGTTGACTTTATTTTTAATGATAAAAGCTTGTTATAATAAGCAATATATTCCCCTCTATGAAAGAAAGTGGCAGTATCATCTCCATCATTCCGTTACTTATTTTTGTTTTCACATTTTTAGGATTCGGGATTTACTACAATGACTTTTATGCGCTTCCTTCTCCTTTGGCTGCGATAGCGGGCATTGTTGTCGCCTTTTTGATTTTTAAAAAAGACTTCAAATCCAATTTAGCTGATTTTCTAAAAGGCTGCGGTAACGATAAGATACTCATGATGTGTTTTATTTACCTCTTGGCAGGAGCCTTTGCCATGGCATCAAAAGCGACGGGCAGCATTGATGCCATTGTGGGGCTAAGCTTAACTTATATTCCATCAGGTTTTTTCCCTGTCGGTATTTTTATTGTAGCATCGTTCATATCTTTCTCTGCAGGCACCTCAGTCGGAGCGATTGTCACCTTAGCTCCACTAGTTTTGGGATTATCTGTACAAGGAGCAATGCCGCTGGGGCTGACGGGCGGAAGTTTGCTCACCGGAGCTATGTTTGGCGACAATCTTTCTTTGATTTCTGATACAACAATCGCCTCTACACAGAGCGTCGGTTGCTCGATGAAAGATAAATTTAAAGCCAATAGCTATATCGCCATTCCAGCCGCTTTTTTGAGCATTATTTTATTAAGCTTCTTAGGATTTCAGTCTGAAGTAAGCGAAATCACGCTCAAAGAAATCCCTCAAAATCAAAGCATTTTAGTCATTCTTCCTTATTTTATAGTTGTACTTTTAGCAATCCTAGGCATTCACGTTTTCATCTCTCTTTTCATCGGGCTACTCAGTACTATTTTAATTGGCTTTTGGAACGAAAGCTTCACAATACTGAGCGCTGCAAAAATTACCTACGAGGGCTTCACTGGAATGCAAGAAATTTTCCTACTCTCACTATTCACTGGCGGACTAGCCTATATGACCGAAAAAGCGGGAGGCATTCAGTTTATAATACGGCAGGTCAATCGCCTAATCCATTCACCCAAGACAGCAATTTTGGGTATTGGTAGTCTAGTCAGCATTGTGAATTTTTGTGTAGCAAACAATACAATTGCTATTTTAATCTCAGGAAATATCGCTAAAAAAATCACACAAGAAAACCAAATAAAACCCGAATACACCGCTTCTATATTAGACATTTTTGCTTGCTATGTTCAAGGTTTGATTCCTTATGGAGCACAAATTTTAATATTAATTTCGCTCAGCCAAGAAAGTTTAAATTACATTGATTTGATGGCAAATGCCTATTATTTACATATTCTTTTGGTCTTTAGTTTAATTTATTTTTTAATAATTCAAAAATCAAAAAATTTACAAGGCTTAGAAAATTTCGACAAAAAAGTCTCTCAAAAATATTCTTCTAAAAATTTAACCCAACTCTAAAACAAACTGGCTTTGTTTTTGCGGCATTTCACAAAATTATATCTATGACTACACCAGAAAAAATAACTGCACTCCGTGAAAAAATGAAAACACAAGGCATTGATGCTTTTATCATCTTTAGTGCAGACCCACATATGAGCGAATATCTACCCTCGCATTGGCAAGAACGCAGCTGGCTTTCTGGGTTCACAGGGTCGGCTGGTTTTGTGATTGTTACCACAAACAAAGCTGGACTTTGGACTGACTCTCGCTACTTTGTTCAGGCACCTAAAGAATTAGCTAATTCGGGTATTGAGCTTTATAAACAAGGGGTCGAGGGCTTCCCCGATGAGATTGAATTCTTGAAAAATGAAGTTCCCCAAGGTGGAAAAGTAGGCGTCAATTCGCTCACTACTTCACATGCGAATTGGGAAAAAATTAAAAATCAACTGAGTTCAAAAAACATCGTTTTAGTCGATGCACCTTTACTTGATGAAATTTGGACCAATCGCCCTCAGGCCGATAGCGATCCCGTTTTTGTTCACCCGTTGGAATACGCTGGGAAAAGCATCGGAGATAAACTCTCTGCCATCCGTAGCGAAATGCAAAAATCTGAAGCAACAACACACATCATTACCGCTTTGGACGATGTCGCTTGGACATTGAATTTACGGGGCAACGACGTCGTCTTTAATCCCGTTTTTTTAGGCTATATTTTGCTAAATAAGCAAAAGGCAAAACTCTTCATTGACAAAGAAAAAATCACACCCGAAGTTGAAAGTCATTTAAAGGATGCAGACGTAAGCGTAGAAAATTATTCTGATTTCTTTAAAGCCTTAAAAAATTTAAAGAACGAGAAAATCCTGCTTTCTGAGCAAAGCAATCAAGCAATTTTTGAAGCCATTCAACCTAACAATGAATGCATTATAAAACCAGCCCCAGGGAATTTACTAAAAGCCATCAAAAATGAAAAAGAGTTAGAAGGCTTCCGAAAAGTAATGGTGCGTGATGGCGTTGCTTTAGTTAAATTTTTCTACTGGCTCAAAAATTCTGCTTCCGAAGAAAATTTAACCGAGTACAGCCTTGGCAAAAAACTGCGTGAGTTTCGTGCTACTGGCAAAAACTTCAAGGGGGAGAGTTTTGGTAGCATCATCGGCTATCGTGGCAATGGTGCAATTGTTCATTATTCTGCCAAAAAAGAAGAGAGCGCTACAATAAAAGCCGAAGGCTCTATTTTAGTAGATTCAGGTGGACAGTACACTGAGGGAACTACCGACATTACACGGACTTTTGCCTTGGGCGAGGTTTCACAAGCGTTTAAAGATGATTACACATTGGTACTCAAGGGAATGATTCAGCTTTCTTTAGCTCAATTCCCAAAAGGAACAAGAGGAACGCACTTAGATACTTTGGCTCGGCTGCCACTTTGGCAACAAGGCAAAGATTACGGGCACGGAACGGGGCATGGCGTGGGAAGCTTCATGAATGTGCATGAAGGGCCACAAAACATCAGAAAAGACCTCAATGATGTCGCTTTGCAGCCTGGGATGGTGCTCAGCAACGAACCAGGTCTTTACATCGAAGACCACTACGGCATTCGTATTGAAAATTTGATTGCAGTAAAAGAAAAGGAACCCACTTCTTTTGGTACTTTTTATGCCTTTGAAACTTTAACGCTTTTCCCCATTTTCTTAGAGCATCAAGCCAATCTTGAATTATTGAATGACACCGAAAAACAGTGGCTGAATAATTATCATCAGCAAGTGCAGGAAGCGCTAGCTCCACATCTAGACGGCGAAGAAAAAGAGTGGCTTTTACACATTACCCAACCTATCTAAACTTTCTATTAATAAGTTTTGAGATAAATGCCTTCCGTCAAAAAGAAGGCATTTTTTTTGAATACAACACTTGTTTAAATTTTATCGGTTAAAAATTTCTAAAGCTTTAAAAAATATTTTAATTTACTTGAATGAAAATTATTCATACTGCCGACTGGCATATTGGCAAACGTCTTCACAATTTTGAGCTTGATGAAGACTTTCAACTTTTCATTAACTGGCTCACTCAAATAATTCAGCAAGAGCAAGTTGAGCTTATTTTAATTGCTGGTGATGTTTTTGATTTCTCTAATCCTTCTTCACATTCCCGTCAGCTGTTTTACAATACAATGATTCGCTTGCAGCAGTTGAATTGCAAAATCATTATCACAGGAGGCAACCACGATTCTCCAGCAATGCTCAACGCCCCGAGAGAGATTTTAAATACAATCAACATCAGCGTTTTGGGCGGAATGCCCAACGATGAAGCGGAGGCCATTTTACCCATTCAGAATCAGCAAAATAAAATAGAACTCGTGGTGCATGCAATTCCCTTTCTGCGTGAGGTTGATTTGCGTAAAGCAACCGATGGCATTTCCTACGAAGACCGAATAAAAGTGATGCAAAACGGCATTGAAAATATCTATAAAAAAAGCATCGATTTAGGAAAAAGAAACTATCCGCATCTCCCACACATCGCCATGGGGCATCTATTCACGGCAGGCGTTTCACCCTCAGAGAGTGAAAGGGAAATTCAGATTGGCAATCAAGCTAAATTTGAAGCACAACGCCTGGGCAATGGATTCGATTATATTGCATTGGGGCACATCCACAAGCCACAGAAAGTCAATGCCGCAGTTCCTGCTTATTATTCAGGTTCGCCTTTACCGCTTTCTTTCAGCGAACGAACAGATGAAAAAAGAATTTTATTGCTCGATACGGCTAAAGGTTTTGAGCCAAAAAGCATCCCAGTTCCAAACTTCAGAAAATTAATAAGGCTGAACGGATGCTTGAATGAAATTCAGGAAAAATTAAAAAATCTTGAAGTAGACAGTACATTACCCAGCTTGCTAGAAGTTATTTTAGAAGAAAAAGATTATGATACTGCAACAGAGGACACATTTTTACAAATTATCAATACCTTTAAGCACCCTCATGCTAAAATCGTCAAAAGCCGAATGATTTTTGAGAATCGAGTTTTGGGAGCACATGAATTGTTCGCCCAACACGAGCACCTCAATGATTTAAAACCAGTAGAAATTTTAGATAAAATGATAGCAAGCCAAAAAGAATTAAAAGAAGAGGATAAAAATCATTTGCGCCAAGTTTTTCATCAATTATTGGAAGAAATTCAAAGCGAATAAGTCATGAAAATTTTAAAAATTCATTTCAAAAACATCCATTCGCTAGAAGGCGAGCATGAGATTGACTTCACTCAAAAACCATTTGCACAGAGTCATTTATTTGCCATCACAGGTGCTACTGGTAGCGGGAAAAGCACAATTCTTGATGTGATTCCCTTAGCTTTGTATAACAAAATTCCTCGACTGGAATCCGCTATTTCTAAAAATTTAATGCTGAAGAATGGTGCCATCCTCACGCGTGGGCAAAGAGAGGCCTTCGCTCGGGTGACTTATGCTTGCAAAAAGGGAATCTTCACAACGGAATGGCACGTGAGAGTTGCCGATAATGGGAATTTACAAGACCACGAAATGTTCTTGTATGATGCTGAAGGAAAACCCATTACGCAAAAAAAATCAGAAGTTCCAGCCAAAAACGAAGAACTCATTGGGTTAAATTACGAACAATTCATCAAATCAGTGATGCTGGCACAGGGCGAGTTCAGCCGATTTCTCAAAGTTAAAAAAGAAGAAAGAAGTGCACTGCTAGAACAAATCACAGGTACGGCAATTTACCGAAGATTGGGGCAAGCTGCTTACGAAAAATTTAAAGGCCTTAAAAATCTAATGGAAGAATCAGAACATAGAGTTACTGACCTGAAAACTAAACTTTTAACTCCAGAGGAAATTCAGAAAATTCAAACTCAGGAAAAAGAACTGAAGGAGATTCAAAAAAGTTTAACTAATGAGCTGAAAGAATTAGAATTGAATTTAGAGTCTTTTTCTCAATGGGAAATTCAAAAAAATCAAATTACCGAACTGACTAAACGGGAAGAAAAAGCTCAACAAAATTTAGAAAATTTTCATCTAACTGAGGGCGAAAAATTGATTTGGCATGAAAAAACCAATGCTTTTGGCGATGAACTCTTTGATTGGAATGCTAAAAAAAAGGATTTGCAAGGCTACCAATCTGAAATCGATTTAAAAACTAAAGAGAAAATCTCTGCTGAGAAGCGAGTTCATGAAACGATATATGCGGTGCAAAATTGGGTGAAAATTCCAAATTTGGAATCAGAAGAAATTGATTTTGCTTTATCTGATTTCTATCAAAAAATTAAAAAGTGGGAAGATGAACGTAATAAAAAACTTTCGCTCTATAAAGAGCTGAAAGCTGCTGTTTCCGCTGAATTGAGGGTTTTGAATTTGTCTTTTGAGTCGACAAAATCAACTCATTTGAAACAAAAATGGAGTGAAATCGAGCAATTTTTTAAGCCTTTAAAAATTCAAGAAATTTCTAAAAAAGATTTTTTGGCTCAAAAAGAGCGATTGCAAGAAGCGATTGAAAAAATACAATCGGCAGAAAAAAAAGCGCTGGAAATCATTCAGTTTGAGCAAAATAATACTGAAAAAAAGGATAAACTTCGGCGCTGGAATGAAGAAAAACTTGATTTATCTCCTCGACTGAGAGAATTAAAGAATTTTTTAAGCCTTCAAAAATTAAATGTAGAAAAATTAGAATTGGAGATTCAAAACCGAGAGCTGCAAAAGACTTTAGCTGACTACCGAGCTGATTTAGAGGAGAATAAACCTTGCCCACTTTGTGGCTCCGTTCATCATCCTTGGGCAAATAAAGCTGTAGAAAAAACGGATGAACTGCACAAGAAATTTAAGGAGGAAAAAAAGCTTCTGGAGAATCGACAAGAAGAAAAATTTAAATTGGAAACAGATTTTTCAAGCCTTGAAAAAAATATCACTGCTCTTGAAAAAGAGGTTTTAGAAAATGAAAGAGAATTACAACTTTTAATTCAAATTTTCCGAAAAGAATCGGCTGAATTTCATTGGAATTCAGATTTTTCAACATTAATTTCAGAAAAAAAGAAAGCCTTAAAAAATTGGGAAAATTACTATGAAAATTTAATGGAAAAAAAAGCGCTGGAGACTGTGTTGCCTCTCTATGAGCGTTTAGATAAAATCACACAAGAGGGGCTGGATTTGAAGAAAAAAATTGATGAGGCAACTCATGGTGCTGATTTGTATGAAACGACGCAATTTTTGCAAAAAAAATGGCAAGAAGCTAAAAGTAACTTGCGAAATGCTGAGCAAAATTTGGAAGATTTGAATGCAATAAGGGATGAAAAAGAGAAAATTTTTCAAGGCTTGGAAAAAAAACTTGAAAACCAAGTTAGCCGTTTGGGCTTTGATTCTATTTCTTCTGCTTTTGGCAAACGGCTAGACGCTGAGGTAGTGAAAAGTTTAAATGAAAGAAAATCTAATATGGTTCAATCTTTTGAAAATCTGAAGCTTGAAAAAAATCTTTTGAAAAAGAGTTTTGATGTTCTCGATTCTCAATTAAAAAATTTAGACTTTGAGCAATCTCTGCTTGCAAGAAAAGAAACTGCTGCGAAGCTGGAATCTAATGAGGTGCTTCTCAAAGAGTTTTTTGCTCAGCAACGTCAACAGCAGATTTATGAAACTGAAATTTTATTGCTAAACGAAAAAATTGCGGTAGAGAATAAAAAAATTCGCTATTGGCGGATGCTCAATGAATTAATTGGTGATGCAAGGGGTAAAAGGTTTAATGATTTTGCACAGGATTTGACTTTGAGCCAGCTGTTGCATTTGGCCAATAAACGTCTCGTCCAATTAAAATCTCGCTATTGGCTAACTCAGCCAGAGGCCAACGAAGATGATGGGCTAATGGCAATCGACCAAGATATGGGAAATCAGCGGCGTTCGGTCAAGACGCTTTCGGGGGGTGAAACTTTTATTCTGAGTTTGGCTTTGGCTCTAGGGTTAAGCGATTTAGCGGCACATAATGTTCGTATTGAAACCTTGTTTATCGACGAAGGTTTTGGGACGCTGGACCCAGAAATACTGGATAAAACAATGGATACGCTGGAGCGACTTCAGCAAGAAAATCAGAGAATGATTGGGATTATATCGCACGTGGAAATGCTGAAAGAACGTATTTCTACTCAGATTCAAATCAAACAAAATGGCAACGGAATGAGTGATATAGAAGTGGTAGGGTAATTGATAAACAAAATTCTATGAAGTTAGCATTTTTGTTTTTTTTAGTAAGTCTTCAAGTTTTTGGGCAAAAAATAGATACACGTACTTTTCAGCAAATTTCTGATTCCATTATGGCTGAAGCGGATGAATTATATCTCTATGAAATGGGCATGATTCGTGCGATTGATTCTATCGATAAAAACAGGGATTTACGAAAAAAAGCTGGGGAAATCATTCGCTACAAGCAAGGTGATTCTCTAGTCGTAATTGCAGAAAATATTGAAAAGAAAGGTGTAGTGGCTGCTCAGTTTAAATTACGCCATGCCGATGATTATTTATCGTTTAATGATACACCTCGAGCTATGACGGATTTTGAAAAAGGGCTGATGGCAATGAAGCATGTTGTCATCAAAGACGTACAGTCCAATTATGAGATTACTCCACTAGAGGATGGTGAGTATCAAAATATTATTTTCATTCCGTTTAAAGAAAAAATTCAAGGTGATGAACGTGAGCTTTATAAACTCTATGTACTGACGGAGAGCAAGAATAGAAGTTGTATCCCGTTTGGTAAAGATTATTTGTTTTATGCTGATGAGGGTGGTAAGGTTTTTTATCATTTAAGCTTTAATCCTTATATGCCAGTCGGGGTAAGTAATGAAATTATCGAAAAAAAGAAAGTAGAAATCTCTTACCCAAAAAGAGAACCTTATCTCTTGCCTACCGATATGATGTTGTTTCGCAAATATGGTCTTCCATTTCAGTTAAATACTTTACGAGTCAAGTCTACACAGTACGATATTTATTTTAATTACGATACCGAGCGAAATACCATCGACGTTACTTTAGATTAATTTGCTCTATTTTTTTGATTATTTGAGGCAAACGACTTAGCAGAGCATATTTTCTATATGCAGATTTTCCTTCCTCGGCGGGCATTCCCATGTATAATTTCCCTCCTTCGATGGATTTTGCCACACCTGATTTAGCTCCAATTACAGCTCCATCACCTATGGAAATTCCACTGGTCGTGCCCGATTGCCCCCAGAATGTCACTTCATTCCCAATCACACAGCAACCTGCTATACCAACTTGGGATGCTAACAGGCAACGCTCACCCAAGACGGTGTCATGTCCGATTTGAATTAAATTATCTAACTTACTTCCTTTGCCAATCACCGTGCTTGAGGTCACACCTCTGTCAATAGTACAATTCGCTCCAATTTCCACTCCATCTTCCACCACCACGTTGCCTATAGATTTTAATTTTATAAAGCCTTTAGAAGTTTTTTTATAATAAAAAGCATCGCCGCCCAAAACCGTACCTGGGTGAATAACCACCTCGTTGCCAATCACAGTATCTTTCCCTAGGTACACGCCTGAGTGAATTTCGCAATTCTCACCTATTTTTACATTTTTCCCAATGAACACGTTAGGGGCAATATAGGTAGAAGCTGGAATTTGAATTTCTGGATGTTGCAAAATTTTTTGGCGGTATTCTGGGTTAAAATGCTGTCCTATTTTTACAAAATCTTGGAATGGTTCTTCTGAAATCAGTAATGCTTTGCCTCTCGGGGCTTCTACTTTTTTGTTGATTAAAATAACTGTAGCAGAACTGTTTAGAGCCTTATCATAATATTTAGGGTGGTCTACAAAAACAATATCACCGCTTTTCACGCGATGGATCTCATTCATTCCCAAAACGGGAAAATCTGCATCACCTACGTATTCCACTTGAATGATTTTTGCAATATCTTCCAAACTTTGCTGCTGCGGAAATCTCATATTAACTTAAAGCTTTTTTAATTCTTGCAAAGGCTTCTCTCAATGTTTCTTCTGAGCTGGCATAAGACATGCGGATACAATTGGGCGAGCCAAAAGCTTCTCCTGCTACGCACGCTACCTCTGCTTCTTCTAAAATGAACATTGCCAAATCATTGGCAGAATTAATTTTAGTTCCCTTTAATTCCTTCCCAAAATACGCACTCACATCAGGGAAAATGTAGAAAGCTCCTTGGGGTTTCGTTAATCTAAATCCAGGAATTTCAGTCGCCATTTCCATCACCAAACTTCTTCTTCTCTCAAAAGCATCAACCATATATCGAAGCTGAGAAGGGTCTGCTTCTAGCGCAGTAATGGCTGCTCGCTGAGCGATAGAATTCGTTCCGCTAGTAACTTGCCCTTGCAATTTCTCACAAGCTTTTGCAATTTTTTCAGGAGCGCCGATGTAGCCAATCCTCCAGCCAGTCATTGCATAGCCTTTGGCTAAACCGTTGATGGTTACCGTCTGCTCATACATACCTAGCACTTTTGCCATACTCGCCATTTTTTCTCCGTAGGTAATAAATTCATAAATTTCATCAGATACTACGGTAATCTTCGGATATTTTTTCAACACTTCGGCCAACGCTGCCAATTCCTCAGCAGAATAAACACTCCCACTGGGATTGCATGGAGAGCTATACATCAAAACCTTTGTTTTCTCGGTAATAGACTTTTCCAATTGCTCTGGCGTCATTTTAAAATCCTGCTCCACACCAGTTTCTATTTCAACTACTTTCCCGCCAGCCAAGCCTACTATATCGCTATAACTCACCCAGTAAGGTACTGGCAAAATCACTTCATCACCTTCGTTCACTAATGCCATAATGACATTATATATCGCTTGCTTGGCTCCCGTCGAAACCACAATTTGCGAGGTTGAATAATCTAACCCATTATCTCTTCGGAATTTATTCGAAATCGCTTTTTTCAAATCCTCAAAACCTCCAATGGGCGAGTAATGATTATAATTTTGATGAATCGCTTCGATGGCTGCACTCTTTATAAAATCAGGCGTTTCAAAGTCAGGTTCACCTAAGCTTAGACTAATTATATCTTTCCCTGCGGCACGCAATTCTCGTGCTTTTGCCGCCATACCAATTGTGGCTGAAGGCTTTAAACTTTGTAAGCGTTTAGAAATTTCCATAGAAATTGAGTTGTGATTACAAATCTAATAAAGTTCTTTATTTTTTGACATATCGTTTGATGCTTCTGTTTAAATTTTTCTAAGCCTTAAAAAATTTCTCATTCAAAATTTGAAAATATTATTTACCACTCTCTTATTTGATTCGTTCATTACATCACGCCTCACTCAATTGCTCTTCATCGTTTAGGGCTTAGCTGGCGGGTTTTCTGCTAGATTTCGCTGCTTGCATTTATTTTGCTGAAACAACTGAACAAAATTTCCCAAGCAGCCTCTTTATTTTTTAAATAAGCGATACGCCAAAAACCAAGAACCTACCGTAGCAAATAACACCACCGAAATCGAACTCACGGGCATAAGAATAGCGGCTACCACTGGCTCTAAATTCCCCGTGACGGCAAAACTTAAGCCAATAATGTTATAAAGAAAACTGATGACAAATGCTATTTTAACTAAAAAAATACCTTTTTGGCTAAGCTTTAAAAAATAAGGTAGCAAACGAAATGAGCCCCCTGCTAAAATGGCATCGCACGAGGGCGAAAAACTATTCATATCCTCCGCTACGGCCACTCCTACGTCACTCTGTTGCAACGCTCCTGCATCATTGAGCCCATCGCCTATCATCATCACTTTTCGCCCTTTTTCTTGCAAGTTTTTGATGTAATTTAATTTATCCTGCGGCGATTGGTTGAAATTTAAATTCTGTTTTTGCTGAATTATTTTTTCTAAAATTTCTCTCTCATGGTCGTTGTCTCCAGAAAGCAGATGAATATCATAATTTTTTAAGCCTTTAAAAATTTCACTCAAATTCTTCCGATATTGATTTTCAAAAACAAAACGCCCTTTTATCTTCCCATTGCAACGATACCAAACCTCGGTTTCGCGTCCCACTTCGTTCTCTTGCGCTATCCATTGGTGGCTGCCCAGTGCCACCTCTGTGCCATTGATTTCTGCCTTTTGCCCTTTCCCTTTGATTTGTTGGTAGTTTTTAACTTCTAATTTTTCTAAGCCTTTAAAAAATTCTTGCAACATCTGACTCAGCGGGTGATTGGACTGCATTGCCAAGCTGTAAATCATAGTTTTATCATTACCGCTCAACTTATCGCCCTCATAGCGAACTTGTTGTGCATCGTTCTGAGTCAGTGTTCCTGTTTTATCAAAAACCAATGTATCGATTTTATTCATCTTTTCTAGCGTAAATGCTTCTTTGGCATAGTAAGCTTTTCGCCCCATGATGCGCATTAAATTCCCTAAGGTAAACGGCGCGGCAAGTGCGAGTGCACACGGGCAAGCTATGATTAATACTGCTGTAATGACTTGGAACATTTGGCTGGTATCATAGAAATACCAAAAAATACCGCTTATCAGCGCAATGCTTAGAATAATGTAAACGAAATATCGACTAACTTGATTGATTAAATTATCTAGAAAACTGTTTTTGGGGCGAAAAGTGTCGTGATTCCAAAGGGAGGTCAGGTAACTTTGGTTGACTTCTTCTATTATTTCTAGCTCGATAGCTGCTCCGTTCTGTTTCCCTCCTGCATAGATTTTATCTCCCGTTTTTTTATGAATCAAGCGAGATTCTCCTGTGATGAAACTATTGTCAATATAGGCTGAGCCTTTTATCAAAATGGCGTCTGCTGGCAAAATCTCTTCATCTCGCAACAAAATTCGATCGCCTTTTTTCAGCTCAGATAAAAGAATATTTTCATGATTTTGATTCTCATCAATTTTTGTGACAGCAATGGGGTAGAAGCTTTTATAATCTCGATCGAAGGCTAAAGATTGATAGGTTCTCTGCTGAAACCACTTGCCTATCAACATAAAAAAAACTAAACCTGCTAGACTATCAAAATAGCCTGGGCTGAGGTCTGCAACAACCTCATAAGTGGAGCGAAAAAAGAGGACTAAAATCCCAATGGCAATCGGTATATCGATGTTGACTTTTCTTGTTTTTAACGCAAAATAAGCAGACTTTAAATATGAGGATGCTGAATATAAAACAACTGGCAACGAAAGCCCGAACATTAGCCAACGGAAAAATAATCGATTCTCTGTCAACCAAGTTTCTTCCGGATTTACGTACTCAGGGAAAGCGAGCAACATGATGTTCCCAAAGCAAAAACCAGCAATCACTAGTTGAAAAACTAAAGAACGATCTTTTTTTTGTTCTTTTTTATCTAAATTTTCTAAATTAATGGATGGTTTGTAACCTAAATTCGCTAAAAACTGAGCTAAATCGGCCAATTTTAACTCATCTGAACGATAGGAAATCTGAACTTTCCTTTGCGGGAAGTTCACGTGAGAAAACTGAATGGCGGGGTGCAAGTCTTGTAAGCTTTCTAAGACCCAAACACAAGAGCTGCAATGGATTACGGGGATGAAAAACGTGACTAAAGTCGTGCCGTCATCATCAAAATCAATGATTTTTTCAAAAATTTGAGGGGTATTGAGAAAATCAAATTGATGCCCCCCCCCGCTTTTGGGCTTAATGCCTGGTGTTTTATTCAATTCATAAAACTCCATTAGGCTATTTTGATTTAAAATTTCATAAACCGTTTTACACCCTAAGCAGCAAAAAGACTTATGATCAAACTCAACTTGGTCTTTACCACATTCGTCGCCACAATGATAGCAGTTTACAGCCTTCATATTACAAAATTAATCACTTATATTTATATTTGTATACTGAACAAAATTAATCACTACAATTTATGGAAAATTTTTCTGGACTTATGAACTATTTTGATGATAAAGATATGGCCGTATCATCTATTTTATCTGAAGAGGAATTGCAAGCTTTTCAGCAAGAGAAAAAAACAATCCATGTGAAAAGAGGTGACTTGCTTTTGGAAGAAAATCATGCGCCAAATGGTGTTTATTACATCATTAGCGGTACCGCAAAACTTTTTAAAGTTGGGTTTACGGGGAAAGAGCAAATCATTCGATTCATCAAAGAAGGTGATTTAATTGGGTATCGTTCCATCCTGAGCGGTGAAAATTTTGGCTCATCAGTCACAGCCATTGAAGATTTAAAGGTGGATTTCATCCCTGAACGTTTTTTTATAAAGCTTTTAAAAAATAATGCTGAACTAAGCTTTGAAATGTTGACTATTCTATCAAGACAACTGGGCAATGCAGCTGATACCATAACTACACTTGCGCAGAAGACCGTTCGTGAACGCTTGGCAGAAATTCTCTTATTACTCGAAAATCAATTGGGTACAGATGAAGAAGGCTACATCAAAGTTATGCTGACCCGAGAAGAAATAGCAAACCTAATAGGAACCGCTACGGAATCCACTATTCGCCTAATCTCTGAATTCAAAAACGATGGCTTAATTGATGTCCACGGGCGAAAATTAAAAATCACCAATCGAAATATGATTCACAAATTAGCTCATGTCTAAACCTCAAAAAATCAACAGAGTAGCCTTAAGCATTTCTTTGTTTGGAGTTTTTCTCATTTTTCTGGGAATGCTTTTCTCTGCAGGGCTTTCGCAAACCGCTTTTCGCTTCACTGGCCCCTATCTGCTATCCATCGGGGCTGGAATTCTAATTTTATACTACCTCGGGACTTTTTTTTATTTTCTTTTTCACAAGAATTCAAACGCTATCCAAAATTTGGCCACCTTCTATGTTGGGCTTTGCTTTTTACTCATCATCAGTGGACTTACCGCTGCTTTGCTCAAAATAGATTTAGGCATGACCGTATTTCTGACAGGTTTAGGCATGTTTGGTGCTTTTTGGATTTTTGTCTTAATTTACATGATTTTTAATCATAAAAATGTTTGAAGCTTATCGTTGCTAAAGATTTTTTTTAAGGCTTAAAAAATTTAGAATAATTATATTTAAAGAATGATTTTTTTCTAAAAAAATAAAACATATGGATTCTTACGTTTCTACTCAAATCAAAAATGGTATTGCTACACTTGAATTTTTCCATGAAAAAAGTAATTCTTTTCCTTTTTCTCAATTGAAAAAATTGAAAAAAACCTTAGAGGAATTGGGCGACGAAGATGATGTAAGGCTTATTATCCTCAAAAGCAAAGGCGAAAAAGTTTTTTGTGCTGGTGCCAGTTTTGATGAGCTTTTGACTATTGATAACGCTGAGGCGGGAGAAGCTTTTTTTTCTGGTTTTGCTGAGGCAATCATAGCAATGAAAGACTGCCCTAAATTTATTATCGGCCATGTAGAAGGTAAAGTCGTGGGCGGCGGCGTCGGGCTAGTTGCCGGCTGTGATTACGCCTTGGCACACGAAAATGCTTCCATCCGCTTGAGTGAACTTTCCATTGGCATTGGGCCCTTTGTCATCGAACCAGCCATTAGCCGAAAAATAGGCATCAATGCTTTTTCTGAATTAACTTTAAATCCAAAAGATTGGATGCCAGCATCTTGGGCAAAAGAAAAAGGGCTATACAATCGTGTGTTTTCTGCAAGCTCAGATTTAGAAAAATCTTGTGCTGAATTTGCGGAGCAGCTATCTGCTTATAGCCCCGAGGCTATGAGAAATTTAAAGTCTATTCTCTGGGAGAATGCTAAAGATTGGGGTAAAATCATGCCGCAAAGGGCGAAAATGAGCGGTCGATTAGTTTTATCTGATTTCACCAAAGAAACTTTGAAAAATTTTAAAAACGCTAAGCAAGAATAAACATTCTCATCATTTAAAATTAAGAACTATTTTGATTTAATGAATTTTTCATAATCTGTTACCTTTTCCTAATTTACAGATGTTTAAATGAAAATTTTTGATGCCTAATGACAAAGTTTATGTGATTTTTCTAAGGCTTAAAAAAAATTTAATCGTTCCATTTGACTGAATAGCCATGCACACGCATATTTTTGTCGCTGTAGTCTATTTCTTTGTCATTATTTGCACCAGTTACTTTCCGCCCAGCATATTTGGCAATGGCATGTCCTGCGGCAACATCCCAAAAGTTAACGGGTAAAAATCGTGTGTATTCTGTTGCGTAGCGGTCTGCAATCAGCCCCATTTTAATGGCACAGCCCATAGTCACCACTTCTAAATCGGGGTGTTCTTTCTTTAACTCTTTGATGTAGAAATCTGTTCCATTATCACGATGGAATCGACTGGTCAAAAACGTATATTTTCCTTTGGGCGAAAATGAAGGCAGGAAGACTGATTTTTTTTCTAAGGCTTCTAAAATATTTTTTTCTTTTGCCAATGCTACCAATTCTTCTACGCTTGCTTGGATTTTTCGGCTAGAGTAGCCCTCTGCACCAAAATAGAATAAATTAAGCGCTGGCGCATACAACACACCTAGTTTTGCTGTGTTTCCCGCTATCAAACCAGTGCAAATGCAGAATTCATCTGTTTTGTTGATAAAATCACGTGTTCCATCAATGGGGTCTAGCATCCAGTAAGCATCAAAAGATTGCCTTTCCTCATGGCTAAACTTTTCTCCTTCTTCGCTGATGATGGGTAAATTTGTTGCCGAAAGATGTTCGCTCAAAATATCGTGTGCAGCAAAGTCAGCTGAAGTCACCGGGGAGTTATCTTTTTTCACTTGAGTTTCAAAACCCTCTTTGTATTGGCGCCAAACTTCTTCACCTGCTGAGATAGTTCCTAAGACTGCTTTTTCTAGTAACTCGCTATAATTCATTTCTTAAACTTTTTCTGTGTAAATTTCATCATTTTTCATGAAAATATTGTGCCTTTTCTCTTTATTTTTGTGTTATGTTTTTAGAAAATACCATCAACCATCATCGTAATTCGGGCTGGATAGAAGTCATCTGCGGCAGTATGTTTTCAGGTAAAACCGAAGAACTCATCCGCCGAATGAAAAGAGCTGAATTTGCTGGACAAAAAATTGAAATCTTCAAACCTTCTGTGGATTGTAGGTATGATGACAAAGATGTGGTCTCGCATGATAAAAACATTCTAGAAGCTACCGCTGTAGCGTCGAGCTCTAATATTCCTTTGCTGTGCAATGATTGTGACGTTGTGGGCGTAGACGAAGCTCAGTTTTTTGATGATGGCATTATAGAAGTGGCTAATTTGCTGGCCAACGAGGGTAAAAGAGTGATTATCGCTGGGCTAGACATGGACTTCAAAGGTCGCCCATTTGGCCCCATGCCTCAGCTCATGGCAATTGCTGAGTATGTAACAAAAGTACACGCCATTTGTGTAAAAACGGGGAATTTAGCCAATTATTCTCACCGTAAAATCAATAGTGAAAATTTAGTTGAACTAGGCGAATCCCATGAGTATGAACCGCTAAGTCGAGCAGTTTTTTGGAATTTATTAAAAAAAGATGCTTAATTTTTTTAAGGCTTAAAAAAATAGTTTTCAGTCATCAGCAATTTAGCGCTTGTTTAAGTTTTACATTACTAATTTCTTTAGGGTTTATTTTTTAGTAAAAATTCAAGCGCTTCTTGGTATCCAGCCAGTCCTTTGCCTTTAATCATGTGAATACAGTTAACGCCCGTCACCGAAATTTTTCTAAACTCTTCCCGCTGGTCTATGTCCGAGATGTGCACCTCTACTGCTGGCGTTTCTATTGCTTTTAGCGCATCTGCAATCGCATAAGAATAGTGCGTGTACGCCCCGGGGTTGATGATGATGCCTTGGTAGCGAAAACCGATTTCGTGCAATTTATCTATCAAATCGCCCTCATGATTGGACTGGTAGTAGTTTAAATAAATTTCAGGAAATTTTTTTTTAAGGCTTAGAAAATATTCATTGAAACCTTCTTTTCCATAAATTTCAGGTTCCCGAATTCCAAGCAGATTGAGATTGGGGCCATTGATAATGATGTAATTGCTTTTCATTGTAGTAAATTTTACTAAAAATTTATTTAAAAGTAAAATGTGATAATTTTTTAAGGCTTAAATTTTTTTGTCTAAAATTTTTCTGATTTTATTAGCGTTTAAAATGTAATTTTCTATCTCATTATAGCGTTCCATAATGAGTGCTGTTTGGAATTTTTGCAGTTGCGTGATGTGCTCTTCCAAAACGTCTAAAACATTCTCCCTGTTGTGTTTAAAAATAGGCAACCACATATCTGCATGTGATTTTGCCAATCGCACTGTGCTAGAAAATCCTGAACTTGCTAACTGAAAAATACGTTCTTCTTTCTCTTTTTCCAAGACGGTGTTTGCTAGCGCATAACTAGTTACGTGAGAAATATGACTGATGTAAGCTGCGTGCAAATCATGGCTTTTAGAGTCCATAAAAATCACCTTCATCCCTAGTTTTTGATACAAATCTTGGGTCTGCTTTACCCATTCTTCTCGGGAATCTTCCGCATCACAAATTACCAGAACCTTATTCTCAAAAGACTCTTCTGTGGCTGCCAACGGTCCGCTGTTTTCAGTACCCCACATGGGGTGCGTGGCAACGTAGTTTTGCCGTGCTATATGGTTTTTTACACTGTTTACGATATGTTCTTTGGTTGAAGCTAAATCAAAAACAAATTGATGTGGTTGTATTTGATCTAATATTTGGGGTAAAATTTCTGCTGTAGCACTCACTGGTAAAGCAACCAAAATGACATCTGATTTTTCTAAGGCTTCGGGAAAAGATAATATTTCATCTACAATACCTTTTTTTAAGGCTTGACGCGCGTGTGCCTGATTTTTTTCAACGCCAATAATGTGCTGAAATAAGCTGAACTTCTTAGCTCGTAGTGCTAGTGAGCCTCCCATCAGCCCAACGCCAATGATGCCCAGCGTTTTACCACCTTTCATGAATAAGGGGAAATTTGAAGTGAATCTGAAACTTGGTATTCTTCATCGATTTCTGCTTCTATTTGCTCTAAAATAGCTTTATATTTCTGGTCTTCTATCAGGTAATATTGGTAGCTTTTTTTGAAATCTTCGTAAGTAACATTGTGTTTATCTAATATTTTGGCATTGACTTGATGAAATTCTTCGTATTGAAATTTACTTAATGGTTGTAAATTTTTGTAGATATAAAAATCTTTGATGATTTGTGCCATTTTGTCTTGTGGTATGAGGTTTTTTGGTTTTTTAATCTCTTGGTTGCAGCCCATTGCAATTAAAACGAAGAAAAAGGGTAAAAGTAAATTTTTCATAAACGCCCAGTCATAAATTTCCAACGTAATTTTATAACGCCCAAAACAGCTTCTTTCACAATATTATTGCTGATTTTAGATTCGCCCAAGGTACGGTCTGTAAAAATAATCGGCACTTCTTGAAGAATAAAATTCTTTTTCCAGGCTTTGTATTTCATTTCAATTTGGAAGCCATAGCCTTTGAATTCAATTTCATCTAAATTTATTTTTTCTAGAACTTGTTTTTTGTAGCCAACAAAGCCTGCCGTGGTATCATGAACGGGCAAATTTGTAATCAACTGAACGTATTTGGAAGCGAAATAAGAAAGTAAAACACGCTTCATTGGCCAGTTCACTACATTTACTCCTTGGCTGTAGCGAGAGCCAATAGCGATATCGGCTCCATTTTCTAAGGCTTGAGAAAGTCTAGGTAAATCTTGCGGATTGTGTGAAAAATCGGCATCCATCTCAAATATAAAATCATATTGATTTTCTAGCGCCCATTTGAAGCCGTGGATGTAGGCTTTCCCTAGGCCATTTTTCTCTTGGCGAATCTCTAGGAATAAACGCTCTGAAAATTCGCTCATTAATTCCTTCACTTTTTGATAAGTCCCATCGGGAGAAGAATCATCTACCACCAAAATGTGAAAATCATCAGGTAAATTTAGGCTTATCCGAATTATTTTTTCGATGTTTTCTACTTCATTATAGGTTGGTATGATTACTAATTTTTTTAGCATAAGAACAAAGATATAAAGCTGCGGTATTTTTTTCTTAATTTTGAAAAAAATTAAACGCTTTTGGAAGGAATTTTAAGGCTTACAGAAAATAAAGATTGGATCTTCATCAGCTTACTAGCGTTGATTGGAATCTTCATATTCACTCGCTTTTATTTCAATAAATATTATGCAAATTTAAATAATCTGCATGAATTCTCTCAAGTGAAAGAGAATTTCTTAACCTTTTATTCTATTGCACAGCTTTCATTTCTTTTTCTAATAAGCTTAGTCATTCTACCTACATTTTCACTCAGAGTTGGCGCAGAATATTACTACTACCCACCTTTTGTGCTTGTTTTCTTAGGTTTATTTATTTGGTTTTTTTTTAAAGGCTTTATAAATTTTTTACTTTTTAGCACAACTGGACAAAGAGAAACATTGAAAGATTTTTTTCATCAAAAGTTATATTTTCTAATTTGGTTCAGTTCTATTTACTTCGCATTAGCATGGCTGGCTCATTATAGCAAAATTCCCCCAACATTAATTTTATACACATTTTTAGCCATTTTCATATCACAACAAATTTTAGAAACTCATTCCATCTTCAACCTTTTATACAAAAAGCTCAAGCAGCCATTATACTATTTATTTTTGTACCTTTGCATGCTAGAAGTTTTACCTCTTATCTATTTATATAAAATTTGGTAAATAAATCAAAGATTAGCGCAGGAATATGAAAGTAAAATCAATACTTATATCTCAACCCGAACCTACATCAGAGGCATCGCCTTTTTACTCACTAGCAAAAAATTTAAAAATTCAAGTTGACTTCAAACCTTTTATAAAAGTAGAAGGATTGACAGCCAAGGAAATGCGTCAGCAAAAAATTGATTTAAGTAAATATAGCGGGGTTGTACTGACCAGTAGAAATGCTGTGGATCACTTCTTCCGTGTAGCTGAAGAAATGCGTTTTCATGTTCCAGATGCGATGAAGTATTTTTGCCAATCTGAAGCGGTAGCTTATTACCTACAAAAATACATCGTTTACCGAAAAAGAAAGGTGTACATCGGTGGGAAATCCTTTACAGATTTAAAATCAATTTTAAAAAAACATAAGAAAGAACGCTTTCTATTGCCTTCTAGTAATATTCTGAAGCCAGAAGTTCCGACATTGATGGATGAGCTAAATTTAGACTGGAAACGTGCTACGATGTACCAAACTGTAAGCTGTGACCTCTCAGAATTAAAAGATGTACAATATGACATACTGGTTTTCTTCAGTCCATTGGGAATTTCTTCTTTGTATGACAACTTCCCTGACTTCAAGCAAGGGAAATCTACCATTGCCGTTTTTGGCAAAACAACGCTAGAAGAGGCTGAAAATAGAGGACTTAAAGTTGATATCAAAGTTCCAACGCCAGAAACACCTTCTATGACAATGGCTCTGGAAAATTTCATTAAAGAAAACAAATAAACTCTTTGCAGAATGAAAAAACCATTTTGGCACACAATTTGAATAAAAACACTCCAATTAAAATTTTATAACATGAAAAAGTTAAGTTTATTGTTTATGCTAATTGCTGGCTTCACATTTACTTCAGCTCAAGTAGGCGAAGGCACTAATTGGCTAAAATTAGGTGTTCACGCTGGAATCCCCACTAGTGGTGCTTCTGATCTTTCCAATTTTGCACTGGGGGTTGATGCTAAGTATCAGTTTCTAAGCGTAGATAGCTTTGGTATCGGTTTAGCGGCTGGTTACACAAATTATTTTGGGAAAGAATATACCAATAAGGTCGGGAAAAAAGAAAAAAAGGATTTTGGTGTTGTACCAGTAGCTGCTTTATTCCGTTACTACCCAACTCAGAATTTCTTTGTAGGGACTGACTTAGGTTATGGGTTCATCACAGGAAGAGATGGCTCTAAAGGTGGATTCTACTATAGACCAGAAGTTGGTTATCACTCAAATGATTGGAACATCTTTTTGTATTATGCAGGTGTCTCAGACAAAACAAACGTTGCTAATTTTGGTTTAGGTTTTAACTATAACATTATCCAAGGTCAATAATTTTTTAAGCCTTGAAAAAAAAACATCAAGAAAGTCCCTTTTTGTAGGGACTTTTTTATTTTTATAGCATGAGAAAGATTTTAGAAATTAATCAACTCTTTATTTCTTTTAACGGATTTCAAGCTGTTAAACACTTAACTTTTGATATTCATGAAAAAGAAATTTTAGGCATCGTTGGTGAATCTGGCTCAGGAAAATCACTGACTTCATTGGCTATCATGGGAATTCTGCCAAAATCTGCCAAAATTGCTGGCGAAATTCTTTACTGTAAAGAGGGAGAAAAGGTAAATCTTTTGCAAAAAAAAGAAGCAAATGGCAAAATCAGTATGATTTTTCAAGAGCCTATGACTTCTCTCAACCCCTCGATGAAATGCGGCCACCAAGTAGCAGAAAGCCTTGAAGTCCATGCTCAACTTAGCAAAAAAGAAAGAAAATTAAAAGTTATTGCTCTTTTTGAAGACGTCTTGCTCCCCCATCCAGAAAGAATTTATGAGGCTTATCCTCATCAAATTTCTGGTGGGCAGAAACAGCGCGTTATGATTGCAATGGCTCTAGCTTCAAATCCTGAGCTACTAATTGCCGATGAACCAACGACGGCGCTGGATGTCACCGTTCAAAAAAGTATTTTGGAACTATTAAAGCATCTAAGAGAAACTAAAAATTTAAGTATTATTTTCATCTCCCATGACTTAGGTGTCGTTTCACAGCTTTGCGACCGCGTGCTGGTAATGTACAAAGGTGAGAAAGTAGAAGAAGGTAGCGTGGATAAAATTTTTCTAAGCCCTGAAAAAAGTTACACCAAAGGCTTAATCGCTTGTAGACCTCAGCTGGGAGCAAACTTGCATCGCTTACCCACGGTTTCTGATTTTTTAAAAAATCCTGACTTTTCTCCTAAAGAAAAAAACGTTTCTATAGAAGAAGAAAAGATAGAGCGTATTTATAATCGAGCTCCTTTACTGGAATTCAATCATGTTGAAAAATTTTTTTATGACTCTGATTGGGGTTCTAAAAATAAATTTTTTAAGGCTTTAGAAAATATTAATTTTAAATTATACAAAGGAGAGTCTCTAGGCTTGGTAGGAGAGTCTGGGAGTGGGAAAACGACATTGAGTCGTGCTCTGCTCATGCTACAGCCGCCTACGCATGGGCAAATCATTTACAAAGGAAAAGATTTGACGCAATTGCCCAGCAAGGAATTGAGAAAGTTAAGAAAAGAGATTCAAATTATTTTTCAAGACCCGAACTCTAGCCTAAACCCTATGCAGACTATAGAAGAGATTTTAACTACGCCGTTGAAAATTCATCAAATTTCACAAAATGCAAATGAACGAAAAGAAATCGCTACTGAACTGTTGAATAAAGTGAATTTACCTCAAAGTTCTCTAAATAAATACCCGCATGAATTCTCTGGCGGGCAGAGACAACGAATCGGGATTGCCCGAGCTTTGGCTGTTCAGCCAGAATTAATTGTGTGTGATGAAAGTGTTTCTGCCTTAGATGTTTCTGTGCAAGCTCAGGTTTTAAATCTACTTAATGATTTGCAAGATGAGTTTAATTTAACGTATCTCTTTGTTTCTCATGATTTATCTGTGGTGAAACATTTCTGTAATCGGCTACTGGTCTTGCAAAAAGGGCGAATAGTAGAAAGTGGAATGGCAAAATCTATTTATAAAAACCCGAAAGAAAAATATACAAAAGAATTAATTAATGCAATACCTGTTTTTCAAAAATCATAAAAATTCCCTTTTGCATTAACGAAAGGGAATCAAACTTATTAAATTAACTCGTAGTGCATTATTACCATTCAAAAGGTTTATCTTTAGGTTATTAATATTTTTTTGGAATGCAAATTTATTGAGCTATTGAATTGTGGTGAGTATTGAAGCTCTTCAAGCTAAATTTACCTTGAGTTGCTTTGCAGAAATTCGTAAAGAAAACAAAGTCCCTTGATGGTGTGTAATTTGTCATCCAAGTGAATGTAAGAAGTTAACGACTTGTAGATATGCCCCAAACCACCAGTAGAAATTACTGTACAGTTATCCTTTAGCTCTTGGTTGACTCTTTGTATGAAGCCTTCTACCATACCGAGATAGCCGTAAACTATACCGCTTTGCATACAGGTTTCCGTGTCACGACCCAGTATAGATTTGGGTGGTTTTAGCTCAATATCAGGTAACTGTGCTGTGTTGCCAATCAAGGCTTCCAAGCTGGTGATGACGCCTGGTGCAATAATGACGCCTAGGACTTCGCCTTTCTCATCAACGCCAGTCACCGTCAAAGCTGTGCCAAAATCCACCACGATTTTTTTCCCTTTATAGAGGCTTTGTGCTGCAACGGCATTGGCATATAAATCTGTCCCCATTTGGTTAGAATGTTGTATCACATTAGACGGCGTATTTCTATCCACTACCAAGGGGTTAATCTGATGAATTTCTTGCAAAGCACTGGCAATGATTTCAGTCTGGTGCGGGACGACTGAGCCAATGACAATACCTGTGAAATCTTTTATTTCGCAAGCGTAGTGCTCATACATGTTCCGAAAGATAACAAAAAGCTCATCTCGGGTTTTGTATGGCTTGGTATTCACAGTCCAAGACAGGAAGACGTCTTCATCTTTTTTTACCCCAAAGCGAATGTTGGAGTTCCCGATGTTAACAGCAAGTAGCATTTATTTCTGGTAAATATTATTTTCTGAACGATAATCGGCTAAGCGTTTGGTCGGATCTATTTCCACTTTTTGGATTTCTTTTTCCACTTCAAAAGAATAAGTTGGCGAAGCCCAAGCCCAAAAATCTAAAGCTTGATAATCGGCTTGCGGGTAATATTCTTTTTCAAAAGTTTTGTGACCTCGCATAGCGTGTAGCGGAATATAGAAAAGCTTTTGACTTCCATCTTTGAAGGTAACCAAAACATCTAGCGGCATGGGAAAATCAGCATAATTTCTAAGGCTTATTTTTTTCCCTTCGACAGATTCTATCCCGTAGTCGATGTGCCGAGTTGTGTTGATGAATAGATTGTTATACCATTTTAAATGAATGTCCGAGACCTTCGTGGCCATTTTTATAAAATCTTTCTCGTCTGGATGTTTAAATTTCCATCGTTTATAAAATTGTAAAAAAGTTTTCCTCAAAGCTTCTTCACCAATGATGTAACCCAGCTGTGCAACAAAGACTTGCCCCTTTGAGTAAGCAGATATACCGTATGTATAATTGTAACGGAAATAATCGGCTAATAAACTCAGTGGTTCTTCTACATTGCTTTGAATCAAATTATAATAGCCATTGTAGGCATCTTGGTGAACGCCAATCCCATCAGGATTTTTATTTTCAACGATGGCAGCCATCGCTTTAGTCTCGGCGTAGCTAGTGAAGCCTTCATCCATCCATTCATTTTGCGTTTCATCAATACCAAAAAGATGCTGAAACCAAGAATGCGCTCCCTCGTGAAAAATCAATCCAGCTAGACTCTCCAAGCTCCGCTCGCCGGTAACGAGTGTTGATGTTCCATATTCCATTCCTCCATCGCCACCTTGCACGATGCTGTAAGTCTCCCAAGGATATTCCCCAAAACGCTGATTCATAAATTTAAAAAATTGAAGTGTTAGCGGCTGTACTTTTTTCCAGTTTTCTTTGTAAGCTTCGGCTAAACTATTTTTATAAACGAAATATAATTGAGGGCTACGACCAGACTGAGCTGAATCTACCACAAAATCAGGGTCGGCAGCCCAAGCAAAATCGTGAATATTCTCAGCTTTGAAATGCCATGTGTTCCACTTTCTTTTCACCGCTTGCCCATAGCCCGGCATTTCATTGGCATTGATGAGTTTTCCCGATGCTCCAACAATGTATTTCTGAGGTAATTTAATTTTAACATCAAAATCACCAAACGGTGCATAGAACTCCCGTGCAACATATTCGTCTAAATGCCAACCTGCTCGGTCATAAGCTGCAACTTTAGGATACCACTGCGCCATAGAAAAAGCAACTCCTTCTTGGTTTAATTTCCCAGCTCGGCGGATGATTGGTGGAATTTGAGCTTCCCATTTCATTTCTAATTTTGCAGAACTTTTAGGCTGAATAGGCTTTTTTAATATCACCTTTAATATTGTTCCTTGAACGCTAAATTCCAAATTTTGATTGCCTTGACGGAGACTTAAAATTTTCTGATAACCTTGATGCTGAGGCTGTAGCGTATCAATTTTACTTTTAAAGATACGTCTTTCACCGATTTGTGAAGTATTGACCATACGCCTATCGGGGTCGGTAATGTGGCTGAGCCGCTGATTCATTACGCTACGGGGTTGAAAAGCATTGAAATATAAATGAAAATAAAGCTCTTTTAGCTCATCGGGAGAATGATTATGGTAGGTGAAATCCATCTCACCAGTGTAGCGGTAGTTTTGTACATCGACAGAAATATTCATCACATAATCAGCCTTTTGCTGCCAATCTTGAGCAAAAGAAAGATTTGTTGTTAATAAAAATAAAAAGCTTAAAAAATAATTGGTTTTCAACATCGTCAGTCTTCTAAAGTTGCTAAAATAATAAAAGTTTATTTATTGTAGTTTTTGATAAAATTGAAAATCATGGTTTTGTGCTTTTTCTGGATGAAAAATTTTAATTAAATCATTTAAAACCCAGTCTACACGGATGTTCCCTGTTTCGAAATAGTCATTTGCTCCTTTTTCATTGACTTTTTTGGTGAAACTATAAACTTGAGCATTTTGAAAAGCTTTAAAAAATTTATGATTTTTATAAGCCTTTTCTAAATTTTGGAGGGAAGTGAAGTCCCCAGCATTGACCCAAAAATCAGCATCTTTAGCTTTTTGGTAAACTTCTTCAAAGGACAAATTGATATTGCCTAGGTGCGAATCGTTGCTCCAGATGTAGTTAGCGCCAGCATCACCCAGATATTGAGCTACAAAACTTTCTCCGCCGCTCATATACCAAATGTCACCGCGCATCGTGTTGGTAAATACACGGGGTTTAGAAGAATTTACTACAGAATTTTTTAAGGCTTTATAATTTTTTTCAATTTTGGTGAAGAGGGAATCAGCTAGATTTTCTTTGCCAAACAATTCGCCGTATAATTTCAAATATTCTGCTTTGCCTAAAGGAGTGGTTTCATTATATTCATCGAGATAAATGACGTTGATGCCTTGATTTTCTAATAATTGAAAAAGTTTAGCTTGCTGAGGTTGGGTGTAGGTTAATACGGCATCTGGTTTTAGCGTGAGAATCTTCTCGATGTCTGGTGCAGCACTTTTCCCTAAGTCTTCAATTTCTCCGTTGGCAATCATTTGATGTAGCTTTGGGCTGTAGCACCAGTCTGCATCAAAAACACCCTGAACTTGTGAGAGAGCATCAATGCCTTCTAAATAACCGATAGCTGAGGAGGAAAGAAGAATGATTTTTTGCAAAGGGATTTTACTCTTTGCAATGGATTGGGTGTGCTTGTTTTGTATGATTTTGAGAGAATTCTCATCTTTTTCCCAGCTGATTGCTTTGGCATAAGTGAGCGGATTTATTTTACTTTCTGTCTTAAAATCAGTGTTTTGAGTTGTTTTTTTACACCCTAAAAAAATAGAAATAGCAAAGAAAAAGTAAAATATGTTTTTCATAGCCTGCAAATAAATAAAAACTTTGTATATTTGCAAACTCAAAAGGCCACGTAGCTCAATTGGATAGAGCGTCAGATTACGGCTCTGAAGGTTGAGGGTTCGACTCCTTCCGTGGTCACAGAAAAAAGCCTTTTTATCGTACATTGTAGCGTATTAACGTATTAAAAGGCTTTTTAAACTTAAAATTGGCGTATTGATGCCACTAAGTTTGCCACCAATTGAATTTATTGGTGGCAATTTGCTTAAATAGAGATTTACTAAAAAACTCCATTTCAAATTAAAAGAAATGGATGAAAAAATTATCTCATTGTGCAGATCGCTTCTAAAATATATAAGGAAGTGAATTTTAAACAAAATTTGAATCTCAAAAACTACATCAAAAAGAACGGAGAAAACCAAGTGATGCTTACGCTCCATTCCCAAGGAAAAAGAAAAAGGCTAATGCTGGGTGCCTATATTCGCCTAAATTTTGGGCAAAAAAACCAAAGTATAAAAGGCAATTCGAAACAGGCTAAGACTATTAATTCTTACTTGAATAAAGGGTGAGGTATTTTAATTCTAATTTTACAAAATTATTTAAAATAATTTTGTAAAATTGAATTCTATTTGAAACATTACTATAATGGAAGTTGCAATTATTCTCATTTTTGTTCTTGGCTATTTAGCCATCACATTAGAACACTCTTTGCATTTAGACAAAACAGTCCCTGCGCTCATTATGGCAGCAGTTTGTTGGGCATTGTTAGCCGCATTTGGTCTAACCGTTTATACGATTGACGATGGTCTTCATCCAATTTTTGAGGAAATCATGCACGAAGGCGTGGGAGACGTTCATGCCGCAAAGCTTCTCGCTATCGAAGAAAGTCTACTTCATCACCTAGGGAAAACAGCTGAAATTCTTTTCTTTTTGATTGGAGCGATGACCATTGTAGAAATCATCGATTTACATCGTGGCTTTGAAATCATTAAGCGTTTCATCAAAACAAAAAATAAGCGAAAGCTGCTTTGGATTGTTGGTATACTCGCGTTTTTTCTTTCTGCCATTATCGATAATTTAACGGCAACGATTGTTTTAATCACTATTTTGAGAAAAATTATCCCCGAAAGAGAAGAGCGCCTATGGTACGCTGGCTTGATTGTAATTGCAGCAAATGCTGGTGGTGCTTGGTCTCCAATTGGTGATGTAACTACAACTATGCTTTGGATTGCGAAAAAAGTTTCTGTCGCTAAACTTGTTGAATATTTAGTTTTACCAGCTTTACTTTGCTTTGCTGCTCCTTTTGCTATAGCATCGTTCTTGCCCGCCTTCAGAGGAGAAGTCTCGACCCAAAACTACGAAGAAAAAGAAATTTATAAAAGTAGTGCCACCATGCTATATCTTGGTTTAGCGATGATTGTTTTCGTCCCGATTTTTAAATCCATCACACATTTACCACCTTATGTGGGTATGATGTTATCACTCGGTGTTGTATGGCTGGTCGCAGAATATATAAAGCCTTTAGAAAATTACGACTATGAAACTAAAGCTAAATTTTCGGTTCATAAAGCATTAGCTCGCATTGAGATATCAAGTATTTTATTCTTTTTAGGTATTTTATTAGCAGTTGCTGCTTTAGAAAGCCTAGGCTTACTATTCAACTTTGCTAACTGGCTTGACGTCACAATTCCAAATCAAGACGTCGTCGTATTACTCTTAGGCATTGGCTCTGCGATTATAGACAACGTGCCATTGGTGGCCGCCAGTATCGGAATGTTTAATGAACCGATGGATGCAGAGTTGTGGCATTTTATTGCCTACGCAGCAGGAACTGGAGGTAGTTTATTGATTATCGGTTCAGCCGCTGGCGTTGCAGCAATGGGCATGGAAAGAATTGACTTTTTTTGGTATCTGAAAAACATTTCTTGGTTAGCATTCGTAGGATTCATCATCGGAGCTATTTTAATTATGGCTTTCAAAACTATCGGATTATACGAGCTTAGTGAAGAAGAATTACATGCTTTTTTACAGCTTCAAAATACTTCCCCCATTAAATAATATTTACAGTTTTATGATTAGCGGATTTTCTAAGCTTTCTAAAAAAGATAAAATCAATTGGTTAGTAGATACTTTTTTACAAAACAACAGCGATGCCAAAGAAGTGCTAAAGCAGTACTGGAACAGCGATGCAGACTTGCAGCGGCTACACGATGAGTTTTCTGAAAACACGATTTCTAATTACTATTTACCCTTTGGCGTAGCCCCGAATTTCATCATCAATGGTGAAGAATTTGCTATCCCAATGGTGGTAGAAGAGAGTTCTGTAGTGGCTGCAGCGGCCAAAGCTGCAAAATACTGGGCTAATCGAGGGGGGTTCAAAACTGAGATTTTAGGTTTTACTAAATTGGGGCACGTTCACTTTACCTTTAAAGGTGATGCACAAAAACTACAAGATTTTTTTAAAGACTTAGAAAAAAAATTACGTGAAGACACGCTCACAATGACTCAAAATATGGAAAAACGTGGCGGCGGTATTCGAAATTTAAACCTAGTGAATAAAACAGATTTAATCCCTCATTATTTCCAAATCGAAGCAGAGTTTGATACTGTGGATTCAATGGGAGCGAACTTCATTAACTCTTGCCTTGAGCAATTTGCTAAAACACTAGAGCATGAGCTGAATGACAGTGATTTTTTTGCCCCAGAAGAGAAAAAATCCTTGCAAATCATCATGTGTATTCTCTCCAATTATACGCCCAACTGTATGGTGCGTGCTTGGGTGGAATGCCCCGTGACTGATTTGGTAGATAAAAATATTCCAGCAGATATTTTTGCAGAAAAATTTATTCAAGCCATTAAAATTGCAGAAATAGAGCCATACCGTGCCACAACGCATAATAAAGGAATCATGAATGGCGTGGATGCGGTAGTCATTGCAACGGGCAATGATTTCCGTGCAGTAGAGGCCTGCGCTCACACGTTTGCTTGTAGAGATGGGCGCTACAGTAGCTTGACTCATGCAGAAGTCAGCATGGGAGTTTTTAAATTTTGGCTAGACTTGCCCATCTCGCTCGGCACCGTGGGCGGATTGACAAGCCTTCATCCTTTGGTAAAGTTTGCTTTGCAGTTGTTGAAAAACCCAAGTGCGAAAGATTTAATGGGTATTGTCGCCGTCGCTGGTTTGGCTCAGAATTTTGCTGCACTACGTTCTTTGGTAACAACTGGAATTCAAAAGGGACACATGAAAATGCATTTGTATAATATTCTAAATCAGCTAGGTGCTACTGAAAAAGAAAGAGATTATTTTGCAATCTACTTTAGAGACAAAACAGTTTCTCATAGTGCCGTTGTCAATGAATTTCATCGCCTCCGTGGGAAAGAAGTTTGATTTTTCTTTTATTAATTCTAATTATTTTTAAAGCCTTAAAAAATTTTCATGCGTAGCTAGCTCTTTAATTGGTAATGATGAGCCATCGGCTATTTTGATTTACACGGTATTGATAAAGAGGCTGGCCAAATGTGGCATTATTAAGCGGCTGGCCAGTTAAGAGCATCCATTCCGCTCCATCTTCTGGGCATCTGATCTTGATTCCATCTATGACTTCTAATGTCGTATTTTTATCAGGGCAAATGTGCGGTGCATTTCGGTCATATGCATTGAAATTATTCCCAGTATTGACAATGATTAACCCACGAGACCCATTAGTTCCATCGGGGCGCAATTGCACATAGCCATTGGGCACCAAAAGCGAATTGTATGCTGGTAACCCGATATTGTATTGGGCATTGATTTGTATGCGTGGAAAGCATTGTATCTGGTTATTTTCATCTGAACAAGAGTGAAAAATGAATACAATATTAAATATCACAAAAAAAATAAGCTTTTTCATTGCATTATTTTATTTAAATTTCTTAACTCTTTTTTATTTATTTTTTACGTTTTATTTTTATTTTCCCCCTGATGTATATCTAAACTGAAAATTTGTTGCCCGATAAAAAGTTTGAAGCCCCGACATAACAAATTACATACGAGCAAAAATAGTCATTTTTGGGCAAAATTTATTTGCTCAACTCTATCAATTTAACAATTTGCCTTCAAAACCCTGAAATACAATGGATTACTAGTTTTAATGTAATATACAATTGGCGTTTAAATAAAACTTGTTCTTCAATTCTCAATAATAGAAAAAAATTAATCAATTGTAAATGACTACATGCAAATAATGTGCTGCTGAAATTATTTTTTACCTGACCAAATAAAAAAATTGAGAAATTTCAAATATAAAATTTAAACAGGCTTAAAAAATTCTCTTATATTTGTATTCTCAATCCCCACGTAATATTTTTTGCGTGTGGGATTGTATTTTTATTAAAACCAAAGATATGGCAAATATACAATATGTTACGAAAGAAGGTTTAGATAAATTGCGTGCAGAGCTTAAGCACTTGGAAAGTGTAGAGCGTCCACGCATTACTGAACAAATTGCAGATGCTCGCGACAAAGGAGATTTGTCTGAAAATGCTGAATATGATGCTGCAAAAGAGGCACAAGGATTATTGGAATCGCGTATTTCTAAATTACAAGACCAAGTAGCCAATGCTCGCATTATTGATAAATCTCAACTAGACAGCACCAAAGTTTCTATTTTGTCTACTGTTAAAATTAAAAATTTAGCGAACAATCAAGAGTTGACCTACCAGCTGGTGCCTGAAACAGAAGCTGATTTAAAAAATAATAAAATCGCAGTCAGCACACCGATTTCTAAAGGCTTATTGGGTAAAAAGGTGGGTGATAAAGCTGAAATTAAACTTCCTAACGGAAATATTCTCAATTTTGAAATTCTTGATTTAAAATTGGAAGAATAATGGCAAGTGTTTTCACCAAAATCATTCAGCGAGAGGTTCCAGGCTACATTGTGGCAGAGAATGATTTCTTTATTGCCTTTTTAGATGCGTTCCCGCTGACCCAAGGACATACTTTGGTGGTTCCTAAAAAAGAAGTAGATAAAATTTGGGATTTGGACTCAAAAACGTATGCGGGATTGATGGAGTTTGCCTATGAGGTGGCTCAAACGCTAGAAAAAACCATAAGTTGCCGACGTGTGGGAATGGCTGTCATCGGGCTTGAGGTTCCTCACGTGCACGTGCATCTTGTGCCGATGAACCAAATGAATGACATCAATTTCTCTCAAGAAAAAAAGAAATTTTCTGATGAGAAAATGAAAGAAATTCAAACTAAAATTAAAAGTCAATTTTCTAAGGCTTAATTAGAAATTTCTAAAATTATATATAATAAAAAAATGGGAAGTTTTTTGTGCTTCTCATTTTTTTTAAGGCTTAAAAAATTTCAGTATAATTATTTCTTTTCTATAAGCAAGGCTTAAAAATTTTTCTTTATTCTTCAATCTGTTTGCATCGGTGGTAGAGCACTACTTTCTATCGTTGGGTTGCTTATTTCTTTTAATTTCGCATCTTCTTCGGGGGCATCAGACTTGGTTTTATCTTTATTTTCAGGTGAATCTATCTCCTCTCCTTTCTGGTTTCTCCCATTCAAAATCCAAGTTTCTTCTATATCCCAAAAAGCTTTGACGTCAAGTTCTTCTGCATATAAATAAATCTGCTCTGGCTGAGTGTTCGTAAAAAAATCACCTGTATCCCACCGCCCATTAGCATTCTCATCCACCATCATCTTTAAGCGGTAACTTCCTGGCTTCAGCCGCTTAAACTCTACTTCATTCTCTATTGTATACTTACTTAAAATCACGTTTCCTGTTTTGTTGAGCAATTGTACCCATACTGGCACATCAGGTTTATTCTGCAAAATTACCTTTACATTGCCATAGGCTCTTTCTTTATCCACTCTCATGCCTAAATTTACTGTATCATTTGCCTGCCCAAAAAAATCGATCACGGCGCCAGGCAAAAGCTCTACTTTGTAACTTTTCTCAAATCGAATTGGAAATTTCAAATCAAATTCAAAATCATTTTTTTGCTGAATATTGTAACTTATTTTTGCTGTATCTTCTACCAAATTGATGAAAGTCGACTCTATTTGCTGTATGGGGTAATTGCTTCGGATTTTCAAATAATCTTCTGGCACAAAAACATCACTGCTGCTAGTGAGCGTTAATGCAGGCTGAACGCCATTATTGTAGCGATTGCTTCTTATGGTGTCTGACTTCTCATGATGATTTACCGCAAAAGTCAAGCGTTTATTTTTATCAGCAATTGTATCCTTCACTGGGTCAAACCAAAATTGCAACGTATCTGAGAACGGTTTATGAATGATTTTAGCTGTCTTAAATTCATGATTGATGGGTAAAATTTCTATCTCATCAGGTTGGCCACTCATTATAAAGTTGAATTTACCATAGCCATCTTGCACAACATCATTCACACGGAAGTAGGTCCGTGGGGGGAAAAGCTCTAGCGTAATTTCTTGGTTCGTATTTTTAGGATTGATTTTCCT
Organism: Candidatus Ornithobacterium hominis; assembly: GCF_951229915.1. GTDB lineage: Bacteria > Bacteroidota > Bacteroidia > Flavobacteriales > Weeksellaceae > Ornithobacterium > Ornithobacterium hominis. Next base: position 1,989,310 of record NZ_OX579588.1, read on the forward strand.
TGGGTAAAAAGCCATGGTTTCTTCTTCTAAATCTACTCGGGTATTATTAACTTTATCTGTAAAAGCAATGAGTCTGTATTCGCTCTCTTTCAGGTGATTTAACGTGAAGTTCCCTAGCGAATCCACTTTCCCCACGTAGTAAGGTTTTTGTGAAAGGATTAAGCTATCCGTATATTTCTCGTCCCATTCGTATAGGCCGACGATGATATTTTCTGGAATTTGTTTTTGGGCTGGATCAAAAACTTGGCCTTCTATCTTGAGTGAATCAATAAAGTTCCCTGTAGAGAAAACATAATTAAAGTATTTTTTGACGTTTCCTTCATTATTGTCTACTAAAGATTTCCCGAAATGGATGTTGTAGGTCGTATTCGGTTTCAGTGAATCATTGAAAGTTATTTTCACTTTTTTATCGGCTGTCCCTTGCGGATAAAAAGTTGGTGTTGGCTCGATAGGTGGCGAAATGATAATATTTTTAATGAAATCCTTCAACAATACAAATTCATTAAATTTCAATACTATTTCCTTTAAATCCACAGGGACGTTTGTGCTCAGCGTATCTGGTGATGAAGAAATGAGCACAGGTGGTTCTATATCTTTTTCGCCTCCGCTGATGCTTCCCTTTTGGGCGCAGCTCACTACTAAAAATAAAAATATAAGGCTTAAAAAATTACGCAAGAACCTCCTCATAAGTTAAAATTTCATCTACTCTTATTCCTCTTTCCGTTTCTTTGAGCGTACAAAGCTCGTGTTGCGTATCATGCTCAAAGGCTAAAATCCAATTATTTTGTACCGCTTTTTTTAGAAATACATTTTTCTCTTCCAAAGTTAACAGCGGGCGAGTATCATACCCCATCACATAAACCAACGGTACATGCCCTGCTGTGGGAATTAAATCTGCGGCAAAGACCAATGTTTTCCCTTTATAATTGAGGATTGGAAGCATCTGCTTATCGGTGTGGCCATCGACTATGATAACATCAAAGCCCAATTCTGTCGATTTGCGATACGCTGACTGATTGGTCGGGATGAAGTTAAGTTGCCCTTCTTCTTGAATAGGCAAAATATTCTCTTTCAGAAAAGAAGCTTTTTCTCTTGCATTAGGTTTTATTGCCCAATTCCAGTGAGCTTTGTTAGACCAAAATTGAGCATTTTTGAAAGCTGATTCAAAGCCTTCACCTCTATTTTTTCGTTGAATGGCTCCGCCACAGTGGTCAAAATGAAGATGGGTAAAAAAAACATCAGTTATATCATTACGATGAAAACCAACATTTTCCAATGATTTATCTAAATTAAAATCACCCCATAAATGATAGTAACCAAAAAACTTTTCTGATTGCTTATTGCCCATTCCCGCATCGATTAAAATTAGCTTTTCGCCATCTTCTATCAGCCAAGAGCGCGTGGCAATGTCTACCATATTATTGGCATCGGCAGGATTCGTTTTTTGCCAAATGCTTTTGGGTACTACACCAAACATGGCGCCTCCATCTAGTTTAAAGTTTCCGCACTCAATCGGGTAAATTTTCATAGTGATTTTTTAAGGCTTAATTTTTTTATTTAAATAAGCTTTTAAAAATACAAATTAAATTTTAAAGTTCATTTTCAAAAAACTCACTATCTCGTTCTATCATTAAGATGGCATTGTGTGGGACGATAAAGTATTTTTCTTCTCGGTAAACAATTTTATGGGTTGCGTTTTGCAAAAATAAAACGGTGTCGTTCTCTTGAGCTTGGAGCGGAATGTATCGTGTCTTTTGACTCTCAGGCTTCCAATCTTCCTCGGGTTCTATAGAGGGAATTGCATAGCCAGGTCCCACGGCAATCACGTAGCCTTTTAATATTTTTTCGTTTTCTTTGACTCCAGGCGGAAGGTATAAACCTGATTTGGTCTTCTCTGGGCTTTCAGCAGGTTTTACCAATACGCGATCTCCTACCATGATGAGGTTTTTGACTTTAGGCTCCATTCTGCAAATTTATGATTTTAGTCAATAGTGATTGTTTTTTTATCAGGAGATTTTTTTTAAGGCTTATAAAATTTAGTTATAAAATTTTAATTACTCAAAATTTTTATCGGCAATAAGTTGTTTTAATTCATATATAATCAGTTAGGTCACTTCAATTCATTATCAATGCTTCTAGTGTTTGGATATTTATGAATGATAAAGTGTTCACCATTTATTAGCAACCAAATATCATGAATTACTCTTCTTCTGACTTTTTACCAGCGAAATAGCTATTAACTAGCTCATCTGAGACTCCTGTATTGCTATAGCCGCCATCGTTGTAGATGTTTTGCAGGGTCATTTTCTTTGTATAGTCGCTAAACATCATCACGCAAAGTGAAGCACAATCTTCTGCCGTTGCGTTCCCCAATGGTGAAACATCGTCTGCAATTTCTAAAAATCCACCAAAACCTTTTACGCCCTTTCCAGCTGTCGTAGGTGTAGGAGACTGAGAAATAGTATTCACACGTACTTTCTTTTCTTTGCCCCAATAGTAGCCAAAGTTTCTGGCAATACTCTCTAGGTAAGCTTTATTATCAGCCATATCGTTATAACCTGGGTAAACACGCTGTGCTGCAATGTAAGATAAAGCTAAAATACTCCCCCATGGGTTCATACAATCTTTGTCCCAAGCCGTTTTCATAACTTTGTGAAAAGAAACGGCAGAGATATCCCAACCTTTCTGAGTCCAATCGTAGTTCATGTCGGTATAGTGTTGCCCTTTTCTGACGTTGATACTCATACCGATAGAGTGGAGAATAAAATCTAGTTTTCCAAATTTTTCTATTGCTACGTTGAATAAATTATCTAAATCCTCTAGACTGGTTGCATCTGCAGGTACTACTTCGCTATTGGTCTGTTCTGCTAACTTTTGAATTTCACCATAACGCATCGCAACTGGTGCATTCGTCAAGATAAATTCTGCGCCTTCTTCGTGACTTTTTACAGCTGTTTTCCAAGCAATTGAATTCTCATCTAATGCTCCGAAAATGATGCCTTTTTTACCAGATAATATCCCACTCATGAATTTTTGTTTTAGTATAATTATTTACAAATGTAATTATTTCTTTTTTTATTTATGTGATTGATGCCTTTTTCCAAGATTTAATTTTTTGATTTAAATCTGGGTGTGTGAACTGATGAGAGATAATTTCCAAAGCCTCTGCTTGAAACAACGAGAGCCCATTTATGTGCAACGGAATCACCGCCCAAAAGTCTAAGTCTAACAAGAAAAAATCATTGCTTTTTTTGATAATAACAGCTTCTCTAAACAACGGCTTGAAGTTAGATTTATAGCGTACTATATCGCCCTCATAAATTCGACGATTCATTTTGTCTAAACTTGAGGTTGCTTCATCAATTTCATCAAACCCTTGTTCTCCTGCACGCCAAAACAGCAAGTATTTCCCCGTAAAAGAAACCCCCGTTGATTTTTCTTGCGCATAAGCTACAATTTGGTTTCCTCTTCTTAATCGAAAGTTCTTGTATTGTTTTTTCAAATCAGACACAAAAAAAATATATACTTTTTTTAAGAGCTTTTTTCAATTATCATCTTGTTTTTTTAAGCCTTTTAAAATTTAATAGATTAAATCATCATAACTTCATCTAGATTACAGTCTTATAATTCTAAAAATCAATCATTAACAGCAATTATTTTTTAAGCCTTTAAAAATCTTTCTTAGCAGATTTAATTTTAATCCAAATCACTGGAATTACAACCCAAATCAATAACGTAGCCAACGATAGGATTAAGCCTTTTGATGTGCCAAAAAAGCTTTTGAACACGGCTCCTGTGTAGCCCAAAAGTGCTGTGATATCTAATTGCAATAAGACTAAAATCCTGCATAAATCTATGGGATTGAGCATGGTTGCAGATAAAGTTATGCTTTCTAGTGGGTAATCTTTGAAGACGACTAATGAGAGTAAAAAGATTCCGTCGTAAATTACAGACATCAATAGCCAAAGTATAATTGCATAGCCAAATCCTTTAATTTTATTTTCGTTATAAAGTGCTATTAAATAAGCAAATGCGGTAAAAATCAAAGTCAGGAAACTCCCAGAGATCAATAGCAAAATGAAGTTCATGATTTCAGACGAGTCTACCAATCCGTAAATTAAAAATGGAATACCTAATCCTAAAACTAAACTGATGGTAAGTGACAAGCTTAATCCGAAATATTGGCCTAGAAATATGTTGGAACGCTTGATGGGCTGTGCTAATAGTAATTCTATAAATTCCCGAGAATCATAATAATACATCACACCAAAAATGGTGGAAATCAACGGAACAAGCATGATGATAACATTCATAATCGTGATGATTCCACTAGATAAATCATTGTTCAAAAACAATAATAAAAAACCCAAAGCTAAATAAAAAACAAAGTAAACATAGCTCCAACGGCTACGCATCAGGTCGTAAAAACTGTATTTCAATACTTTCAGCATATATTTTCTATGTTTAAATTTCGTTGTTTTCTTGAGTTATTAAATGTGCAATGGCGTTTTCTAAGCTATGTTGCTGTGTTTTGGCCAACAAAGCAGGAATTTCACCTTTGAAATAAATCACGCCTTCCAATAAGAATATCACATCATCTGCCATTTCTTCTACAAAACCAATGATGTGCGATGTCATCAAAATTAATTTGTTTTTAGTCTTTTCTCTCAGGATTAATTTCTTCAAATTCACCATTGCAACAGGGTCTAATCCGCTGGTAGGTTCATCTAAAATAATGATCGGTGAATCAAACATAAAAGTTAAAACCAAATTTACTTTTTGTTTTGTCCCGCCCGAAAGATTGTTTAATTTTTTATTCAAATAAGGTTGGAGTTTGAATAAATCAATCAATTCTGTAGCATCGGCTTGTACATTACGAATATTCTGAATCATTTTGAATAATTCTTTCACCTTCAGATTAGACGGGAAATTGGCAATTTGTGGTAAATAGTCAATATTTTTTCTATAATCTGCCGAATTTTTGATGGTTCCGCCATCAATATAAATCGCTCCGTTATCTATGCGTACCATGCCCAAAATAGACTTTATCATGGTTGTCTTTCCTGAGCCGTTGGGTCCTAAAATGGCGTAAACTTTCCCTGGATTTACCTCGAAATCAACGCCTTTCAGGACTTTATGCCTTTTAAATTCCTTATGTATATTTTCTACTTTTATCATTATTTGTAGGGTATCATTTTCGGTTGTGAATCAACTAAATTATCTGGGGTAAAAACAGGCGAAACTTTCTCTGAAAAATTGATAATATCGATGAATAAACTCCTGAGAAGTATGATGGCTTCTGGTGTTTCGTTCACCAAATAAGAGAAAAGTTTTACTGGGCGGTGGGGCACATCTCCGAATCCATCTTTATCCAAATCATACCCCGTGTAATCACTCCAATAATTTTGTTCAAAAGAATTATTGTTTATCCCCCCTCTATAAGAAAGCTCAAAGCTGTTATTAATAAAGTTATTTTTTATAAAATGATTATCATAAGAAGCACCCTTCACCTTCAGCGCCCATCCATTTCTATCAAACTGATTACCTTTATAATTAATTCTATTGGTTCCTTCAATTTGAATTCCAGTAGTGTTTTTGTAGAATTTATTTCCAGTGATTTCGGCATCAGAAATTTCTTTCAAAAGCAAACCATAGGCAGAAGCTCCCCAACTTTGCTTGAAGCTATTATTTATCATTTCAATCTTATTGGAATACATCACGGCAACGCCCGTTGCATTATTTTCAAAAACATTATTGATGTACTTATTACCGTCAGAAAACATAAAATGTAAGCCATAGCGAATATTTTTGTAGCTGTGATTTCCTTTGATGATGCAATCTGCCGAACGTTCAATATAAATTCCGTCACGTGAGCCTGTGATTTCATTGTTTAAAACTTTCACATTTTTCACGTTCCAAAAGTGCACGCCACTCCCTGAATCATAATCATTCAAAGATGCGCCGTAGAGTTGATTGTTTTGAAGCGTTCCATTAGCGACTTGTGATAGATAAAATCCATACAAAAAATTTTTCAACACCAAATTACTGATAAAAAAATCTTGGCAGCTGGAAAGGCGCACAGCGGCATAAATGGTAGAAATATCTGAACCTACATTTTGCACTGTGAAATTGCGTAACTCTACCCCATCTGCCAAGATGTGTATGATTTGCCCTTTCTTCTCACCATCTATCACTACCCCTGATTCTCCTATAATTTTTACAGATTTAGTGATTTCAATATTATATTCTCTATATACTCCTTTTTTTAACTTTATAACATCTCCATTATTTGCTTGGGTTAAAGCTTTTTTAATGCTAGATAATTGACCATCAGGAGAAACTATGATTTCTCTTCCCTTAGCAAAAATGGATAATAAAAGTAAAAGAACAAATATTTTTTTGAACATTATTTTTTAATGATTGTGATGATGATGATGACCATGAGAATCATGACTTCCGCTGTTCTCACCAAGCAATGCATATGCTTCTTCTGATGTAATCGCTTTTCCGCCATTTTGCTCTAAAAATTGATTTCTTTCGGCTTCTGTTTTGAAGGCTGTAATATTTCCTCCCATTGGTGTTTCTACCGCTTCAGAATGTGCAAAAAACGCCTCTTCCACAGAAATCAACTCTCCTGGTTGTTCAATAAAGTTTACCATTTCATGGCTGTATTGGTAATCATTTCCATCTTTAAAATGAACCATACAAGACATATCATCAAAGGAATATACTTTCCCTTTGTCTGTCACTAGTTGTGCTGCGTGAATATTGTCAACAATCGTCATTTGACAAAAATCACAATTTTTAGAACCATAATTAATGGCTTGCGGTCCTTTGTTACAAGAAACGATGAACAAAAAACTGACTAATAAAGCTAAATATTTCATAATTATTTTTTTTTCGGTGCAATTAAATAAGCTACAAAGGTAAGCAACATTCCTATAAATAAAAACACTCCACCTAAAGCTGGATAAGAATGCGCGTCAATATTTAAAATCCTTTTAGATCCGATAAAAGGCGGACTGAAACCCAGTATATTCCCATTGTCATCTAATATTTTAATGGGTGCCATTGGATTAAGTTCATGTCCATAATTTTGTTCCCAAAGATAAAAATCTAACATTCCTGCAGCAGCACATAAAGCCATGACAATAAACCAACCTAAATACCAGTTTTTCTCTTTAAAAATTCCTATTAAAATTCCTGCTATAGACATCACTAAAATCACAATTGGGAAAATTTTGAACTCTGGAATTGTTTCTGGAATTTCTTTCATACCAACATAATGATTTAGAATATCAATATTTTTGATGTCATGTGGTTGATCATCTTCAAATTTATAAATGTAAATCAACATGCCTAGATCTCTTGTAGGGTATTGCGGAGCAGAAAGCGAAATTTTCCAAAGTGGGAAAATAAACAATGTCAAAAGCAAAGCACTTCCTAATATCATTAAAATTTTTGATTTCATATAAATCATGCTTTTAAAGTTAAATAAAAAGGCAAAGAATTTCACCCTTTGCCTTCTTTAGAAAAATATTTATGAAAAAACTAATTATTTACTACCTATGTTGCTCTGCAGTTTTCACAGGCTCACCCAAGCTCCAAGCTAATGGAACGTTTGAACCTTGTGGCGAAACTCGTATGTAACCTTGCATCTCTTGGTGCAAAGCTGAGCAGAAATCTGTACAATAGAATGGCCATACACCAGCTTTTTTAGGCGTCCATACTAAAGTCTCTGTTTGCCCAGGCATTACCAGTATCTCTGCATTATTCGCCCCCATCATAGAGAATCCATGTGGTACATCAAAATCCTGTTCTAGATTAGTTACATGGAAGTAAACTGTATCGCCCAAGCGAATACCCTCAATATTGTCTGGGCTAAAGTTACTCCTAATCATGGTCATATAAATATGAACATCATTTCCTTTTCTCTCTACACGTGCCTGATTAGCTGCTGTAGTAGCATAAGGGTGCTTGTTATCTGAAATGTTATAGATTTTTTTAGACTTCCCTGTTATTTTTTCACTTGGAATACCTGCTGCATAGTGTGGCTCGCCAATTGTAGGGAAATCACTCAATAGCTCCATTTTCTCACCACTAATATCGAATAATTGTGCAGAATGATTCATCTCTGGACCAGTAGGCAAATACCTGTCCTTTGTGATTTTATTCATCGCAATTAGATATTTACCAAAAGGCTTTTGCGAGTTACCCCCAGGAATCATTAAGTGACCTGGCGAGTAAAAAGTTGGTTGTCTATCAACGACCTCCCAAGTTCCTAATTTCCATTTTACAACCTCTGATGAAATGAAGAATGTTGTATAAGCATTTCCTTTACCATCAAACTCTGTATGCAATGGGCCTAAACCTGGTTGTTTCACCACGCCTGCCACTACTTCATCATAATCTAAGATTGGAATACCATAAGATTCTCCCACGAATTTCTTAGCCTCAATCGCTTTCAGCATTTTATCAAACGAGTGAACTGTAAGGTCTGCAGCCAATTTACCGTTACCTACAATATATTCACCAGAAGGGTCTACATCACATCCGTGTGGAGATTTAGGTGTTGGCAATAAGTACATCAACCCTGGAAGATTGCTATCCAATACTTTCACCTCATTTTTCATAGTAGAAACAGCTGTATGGGTCTCTTCATTATAAAGATTGTGAGCATATTCAGCTTTTTTAACAGTGAATTTACCTTCTTTAATGTATTCTTCTGCTTTTTTCCAGTTTACAGCTACGATATAATCTTTATCATTCTGTGAAGCATTAACCTCTAACAAAGTATGAGCTTCCTCTGTATTATACGTAGTAAAGAAGAACCACCCATGTGATTTCCCTCGCCCTGGGTGAGACAAATCAAAGTTGTAACCTGGTGTATGAATTTGGAATGCCAAATCCATATGCCCATGTTCTTGGTCAATAGAAACGAAAGAGATAGCTCCTTTGAAGTTTGATTTATACTCTTCAATAGACACATCTTTATCGTTGATGGGAATAGAGAAACGTGTTGCACCCACCAAATACTCAGTGTTTTCTGTCACAAAAGTAGAAGCGTGGTTACCAGCTGTGAATGGAATTTCTAAAATCTCTTCTGTTTCAAAAGTTTCCAAACTAACTCTTGCTACACGTGGTGTGTTGTTACCATTAATGAAAACCCAACGTCCGTCTAATTCACCATTGGTTTGCGATAAATCTGGGTGGTGGGAGTCATCCCAAGGCACAAATCCAAACGATGTGTTTAACATTGGTTTTGTTTCCTCATTATACCCCCATCCTTTCTCTGCATCTTGAGAAAACACTGGAATCACCTTTAATAACCTACCTGATGGCAATCCATAAACGGACATCTGCCCACTGAATCCACCCGATAAGAAAGCATAAAACTCATCATGCTCGCCAGGAGCTACATAAGTTCTTTCAGCGACACTAGAAGAGAAAGCTCCTCCGCTTTTACTATCCTTTTTATTACAACCTACAAAGGCCGCAAAGAAAAGGACTAAGCTTAAAATTGAAAATTTACTCATTTTAAAAAAACTTTATTTTGCGTAAAGTTACTCAATTGTTCTAAAATATTCCAAAACTTGACGAGCTTCTTCTTCTGTTAAATTTTGGTTTGCCATTGGAGCGCCATTAGCTTCAGCCAATAATTGCTTAGCAATAGGATCTTTTTGAATCATTTCCTCTGGATTCAAAATCATGTTCATCACCCATTCTGGCGATCTTCTTTCCAAAATGCCCTTAGGCGCGGGCCCTATAAATTTAACATCTGGCTTGTGGCAAGCAGTACATTTAGTTTCAAAAGTTGCTTTACCTTTTGCGGCCATATCTTGGTCGATTTCAGCAGGAATTTCAACACTTGAAACTGGACCTATTCCTTTATTTTGCATTGGATCATCAGAAACCGCCGCAGTTTCTTCTGCTGGAGCTTCAACTTCAACTCTCGGAGCATTAGTTCCTACTTCTTGCTCAGGACTTGCCTCTTTTTTACCACAAGACAAAACCATCAAGCTCATCGCTACTAATAAATACGTTTTTTTCATCCTTTAATATTATTTAGTTTTTATAAACCTTTTTCGACCCCAAAATTATAACTAACTTTAACAATACACTTATGATTACGCTCATAAAAATATGTTAAATACAATAACAATTACCTTAGTTTTGACCAAAAGGAAAATAAACTTTCCTGTTTTTTATCTCTAATTTCTTCTCCTTCTCCAATTTTTTTATCGTTCTAATTACCGTTTCCACCCGCAACGCCGTTAAATTTGCTATTTCCTGCCGTGTCAAGTTAATTTTTTTAGACTCCTTACTCCCTTTTGTAATTTGTCTGAGTAAAGCCAAAATCCGTTGTGCTGGCTCCTGCATAGCAATAGACTCTAATCTTTTTGCCTTAAATAGTAGTCTTTCAGATAATTTCTCAATAATTAATTTCGCTACTTGATTATTTTCGGCTATCAACTTCTCAAAATTTTCCACAGAAATCTTTAAAACCTTTGAATTCTTGCTCAAAATCGCCGAAGCAGGATAAACTTGCGCATAGAAAATCGCTGCACAGCCAAAGATTTTATTATCTGTATGCAAAATACGGCTGTGGGTAAAAACGTCTCCACTTTCACTAATGGTATGAATGTTTACCTCTCCTTCCACCAGCTGAAAGTAATATTTCACTACTGCAGCCTGACGAAATAAATATGTGTCTTTTTTAGAACAAATTTCTATCGCTCCGTAAGCTTTCAGCAAAGCCTCATCGATTAGTCCTTTTTTTCCCTCTATAAACTCCATCAGAAAAACTAAGATAAGTAAAATTTTGAAATAAAATTACATTTTTTAAGCCTTTAAAAATTTTCTGTCATGATTTTCATTCGTTTCAAAAATGAAATCTTTCATATCTTTACAAAAATTTTTTGAGCCTTTATAAATTTTCTATGAATAGACGCATTTTTATTCAGAAACGCCCCGATTTCGATGATTTAAGCAAAAGCACCACACAAGACTTACGCATGATATGCCATGAGGTGGAAGTCAAAGCCTTTATTGTTTACGATATTTTTAACCTGACGGATGATGAATTCTCAAAAGTCAAGAACACCGTGTTTGCTGACCCCGTGATGGATATTTTGCACGAGCAGCAACCTGATTTATCATCATACCAGTGGACATTGGCTGTGGAGCCACTGCCAGGGCAATTTGACCAACGTGCTGATAGTGCTGAGCAGGCCGTGCAACTCATCACGAGAAACAATACGGTGAAGGTGAAGTCTGCTATTTTATACGCCTTTAAAAATTTCACTGCTGAAAACGCATCTGAATACAAGCGCTTCCTTATCAATACAGTAGAAACTCGCCAAAAAGATATGACTCTGCTAGATTCCCCCGCACATCAAGTGCCAAGCAAAGTCTCTTCAGAAGAAGGCTTCATCGAATTTGATGAAATTCAACTTGAAAATTATTTCAAAGATAATAGTTTCTCCTTTGGCTTAGATGATTTAGCCTTCATTCAAGATTACTTTAAAAAAGAAAAAAGAAATCCTACTGAAACTGAACTAAAAGTCCTAGACACCTATTGGTCAGACCATTGTCGCCACACTACTTTCCTTACTGAGCTCAAAAACATTGAATTCAAAGGTCATTTTCAAGCGACCCTACAGAAAATATTCGAACATTATTTAGCCTTAAGAAAAGAGCTGCAGCGAGAACACAAGCCTATTTCTCTGATGGATTTGGGCACAATAGCCGCTAAATATCTTCATTCAAAAGGTAAATTGAAAGATTTAGTCATTTCTGATGAAATCAATGCCTGCACCATTGAAGTTGAAATTGATGTTAATGGCGAAATGGAACCTTGGTACTTTTTGTTTAAAAACGAAACACACAATCACCCTACTGAGATTGAACCTTTTGGCGGGGCATCTACTTGTGTGGGCGGGGCCATCCGCGACCCGCTGAGCGGGCGTTCTTTCGTTTACCAAGCCATGCGACTCACGGGGGCTGCAAATCCGCTAGAACCTGTAGAAAAAACACTCCCTGGGAAGTTGCCTCAACGAAAAATCACGCAAGAAGCGGCCAACGGCTATTCTTCTTACGGAAACCAAATTGGTTTAGCTACTTCACATATCGCTGAAATTTACCACCCTGGCTACAAAGCCAAGCGTATGGAAGTTGGTTTTGTGGCAGGAGCGGCTCCAGTGGACGCCGTCAAAAGAATTCAGCCAAAATCAGGGGATTCAATCATCGTTTTAGGTGGAAAAACGGGTAGAGATGGAGTCGGGGGAGCCACAGGCTCTTCAAAAACACAAAAAATTGATGCCATCGAGACAATGAGCTCAGAAGTTCAGAAAGGCGACCCTGTGCAAGAAAGAAAAATTCAACGCTTGTTTCGTAAACCAGAAGTCACGCAACTTATCAAAAAATCCAATGATTTTGGGGCAGGTGGCGTCTCTGTGGCCATTGGCGAAATTGCCGATGGTATTCATGTAAATTTAGATAAACTTCCTGTGAAATACCAAGGTCTCAACGGAACGGAACTTGCCATTTCTGAATCTCAAGAGCGTATAGCAGTCGTCGTAGATGCTGATGATGCAGAGGAATTTATCCAAGCTTGCCAAGAAGAGAATATTTTGGCCGTTATCGTGGGAGAGGTGACAGATAAAAATCGCTTGGTCATCGAGTGGAAAAATCAAAAAATAGTTGACCTTGACCGAACTTTTCTTGATACGGCAGGATGCAGAAAATCCAATGATGCAAGCGTAGAAATCGAAGCTCCCGCTGTGACTGAAAAAGAAAACTTCAATAAAGAACAATTTTTCAAAGCCTTAAAAAATTTAAATATTGCTGGGCAAAAAGGCTTAATTGAAAAATTTGATAGCACTGTGGGGCAAACTACTGCACTAATGCCGCTGGGCGGCAAAAACCAACTGACGCCAGCCTTAGCAAGCGTTCATACCTTTCCAGTTTTGAACAAAAACACCAATACCGTTTCGATGGCGAGCTGGGGTTACGACCCATATTTATCTGAACAAAATACGCTCTGGGGCGGCGCCTATGCCGTGGTAGAAAGTGTCAGTAAAATTGTCGCTTCTGGAGGAAATTTTGAGAACATTCGGTTGAGTTTTCAAGAATACTTTGAGCGTTTAGGTAATGATGCCCAAAAATGGGGAAAGCCTTTAGCTTCGCTTTTGGGTGCTCTTGATGCACAATTGAATTTTGAAATTGCTGCAATTGGGGGGAAGGACAGCATGTCAGGGACATTCCAAGATATTCATGTACCACCAACTTTGATTTCTTTTGCCACTTGCGTAGGCAAACTTGAAAATATTATTTCCCCTGAATTTAAGGAGAAAAATCATCACATTTATTATTTCAAACACGATATTTTGCCCGATGGAATGCCGAATTACAATCAATTGAAAGAAGCTTATACTCAAATTCATCAAGGCATCCAAGATGGGCAGATTATATCAGCACAAATCGTGAAAGAAGGTGGCATTGCGGTGGCGCTAGCCAAGATGTGCTTTGGAAACGAAATCGGTGCTGAAGTGAGCATCCAAGACGATTTACTGACACCAAATTTAGGCGGGTTAATTTTAGAATCTACTGAATTTTTAAAAGGCTTTACAAAAATTGGGGAAACGCAAGAGAAGGCTCAGTTGACGATAAATCAAGAAACTTTTGAAATTAATGAGATGATATCGGCTTGGCTTTCGACAATGGAGGACTTGTTCCCTACACACTACCAGCATTCGCCTTCTGCGCCAAAAAATATTTTACCTTTTGTAGAAAAAAATATTCAAATCAAAAATGGAGCTTTGCCCAAGGTCTCGCTGCCAATTTTTTCTGGGACAAATTGTGAGTATGATACCGAGAAAGTCTTTTTGGAAGCTGGAGCGAAAACCAACGCTTTTGTCTTTAATAATTTAAATGAAAATTTATTGAATCAATCTCTTGAATTCATGAAAAAAAGCATTGATGAGAGTCAAATTTTGGTTTTCTCGGGTGGTTTTTCTTCTGGAGATGAACCCGATGGCTCGGCAAAATTCATTGTTTCTGTGCTCAAAAATGAAATGATAAAAGAGAGTATTCATCAACTTTTGGCGCGCGACGGATTGATTCTAGGTATTTGCAATGGCTTCCAAGCCTTGATAAAATCTGGATTGGCTTCGTACGGAGAAATTCGTGATTTAGATGAAAATTCTCCGACCTTGGCACACAACAAAATTGGACGACACATTTCTCAGATGGTTGACGTGAAGGTGGTAAGCGATCGCTCTCCTTGGCTCAGTGGAATGAAAGATAAAATTTACCGCATTCCTGTTTCGCACGGCGAAGGTCGATTTAGCGTAAAATCAGAAATTTTTAAAGGCTTAGAAAATTTAGACCAAATCGCCACACAATATGTTGATTTTGACGGAAATATTTCTTTCGATATGCCACACAACCCCAATGGCTCTTACCAAGGTGTGGAAGGCATCACAGACCCGAGCGGGAAAATCTACGGCCGAATGGGGCATGCTGAACGCTACCGCAATGGCTTGCTGAGAAACATTCCCGATGCTGGATTTATGGATATATTTAGTAATGGGGTTAGGTATTTTGAGTAATTAGTTTTAGAGAATAGCTCTTTTGGGAATTCTTTTTTATAAAGAAAACGGCTTTTAATGATTTTTTGGTACACCGATTCTCAAAATTTCAAGGCTTATAATTAATTTTGCCTACATTAGCGGAGCTAAAATAAATATTTATTTTTTTTAAGGCTTAAAAAATTCTATGAAAATTATTTTTAAACTACTCATTGTTAACTTTTTACTATTACATTTCACGCAATGTAACTCACAAAATAAATCTGGAAACATGAGGGATGCGTCTAGCTCAGCTACTGCTGCAAAAACTCAGCTACTGGCGCCACAGGATTTTGAGCAAAAGATTTCTGAGCAAGAGGGCTTAATCATTGATGTGCGTACGCCACAAGAGTTTGCAGCTGGGCATATAGAAAATGCGAGTTCTGTTAACTTCTTGGCTAATGATTTTTTGGATAAAATGGATTTAATTCAAAAAAATCAACCTCTTTTTGTGTATTGTAAATCGGGGAATCGAAGCTCCAAAGCGGCTGAGACGCTCCGTATGAATGGCTTTGAAGATGTTTATGAGCTAGATGGCGGCATCATGGCCTGGCAAAATGAAAATCTGCCTGTGGTGGTGAGTAAGGATTATACAGCGAAGGAAGGGAATGCCGTTTCGGTAGAAGATTTTTTAAGCCTTCAAAAAAATCATAAAAAATTATTGGTAGAGTTTAGCACAACATGGTGTGCACCTTGCCGCTTGATGAAACCAATTGTAGAGGAAGTAAAAGAAAAGTATAAACAAGATGTTTTTGTGCAAACTATAGATTTAGATGAGAGCCAAACGCTGGGGCAGAAGCTGAACCTGAGAGGTGTTCCTGTTTTTATTTTGTACAAAAATGGTGAAGAAGTTTGGCGACATTTGGGGTTGATAAAAAAAGAAGATTTAGAAGAACAATTAAACCAACTCTAATTTGCTATGATTACTTATTTTCTGGTAGAAAACGATAAGCTGGTTCAGAAAAAAGAGGCGAATCCTAAAGACCATAACTTGATATGGGTAGACTTGATTGACCCAACAGAACAGGAAAAAGCTTTTGTAGAAAAAGCCTTCAAAATTGAGCTTTTTACAGACCAAGAGAGTGAGGAAATTGAAATCAGTTCGCGCTACATCGAGGAAGAAAATGAGATTGGTATCAATATGAATTTCACGTACCGAAAAGATGATGATGAATACCTAGAAGCCGTTTCTTTTATCTTAAAAAATGGCATTTTATTTACCGAGCGAGATAATGAGTATTTGACTTTTCGGGCAACTTATCGCCGTATGAGAATCAATCGCCCTTTTAGCGGAGAACATGCGTTTCTGATGATTTTAGACACACGAATTGATGCTTTGGCAGATAATATTGAGCGTGTGACTGATAAAATTTCTAAGCTTACACGTTCTTTGGTGAAAGATGAAATACTAGATAGTGAAACGCTCAAAGAACTTACCAGTATGCAAGATAAGAGCATGATCATCCGAGAGAGCTCAATGGAACTTCAGCGAGTGCTCTCTTCCATCAGCAAGAGCCGCATTTTCCCTAATGAGCATCAAGATACTATTCGCATCATGATGAAGGATTTAAGTTCACTGCTGGAGCACACAGCATTTAATTTTCACCGGCTGGAGTTTTTACAAGATTCTTTTCAAAGTTTAGTCGATATGGAACAGAATAAAATCATGAAGGTTTTTACGATTATGACCGTGATTTTTGCTCCCCCAACTTTGATTGCTGGAATTTATGGAATGAACTTCCAAGACATGCCAGAGCTTAATTATGAATTTGGCTACCCTCTTGCTTTATTATCTATTGTATTAATAATGATTGCTCCTCTTTTTTATTTTAAAATGAAAAAGTGGCTGTAATTTTTTTAAGCCTTAGAAAAATTTAAATCAAGTCCAAAAGTTTTTATGAAAAAAAATTCCATTTTCAGCATTTGAAAATGGATTTTTTTTAAGGCTTAGATTTTTTTAACCTAAAAATCCCATCAGTCCCTGTAGCAAGTGAATTTGATTTCTCGTGCGGTCTAAATTTTGATTTGGCCGGTGCGTTTTATAGTACACATCACCATTGAGATAATCCGTTAAAAACCGCATGGCTTGCACATAAATCACGGTTTTGGCTGCTAAGTCTAAATTCTCTAACTCTACTGCTTCTAGTTTGTCTGAAAGATTAGCAAGAAATCCTTTTTTCAGCGCTTCGTAATATTCAGATGAGAAAACATTACCTAACGTTGGGTCGTCTTCTTCTTTTTGGTTGGTAAATGAGCGCACCATATCGCCAAAATCATACAAAATTGTTCCTGGCATCAGCGTATCCCAGTCTATCAGAGCCAAAGCTTGCATTTCATCCTCTTCTTTGAAGAGGTAATTGCTGATTTTGGGGTCGGCATGAATCATTCTTGCTGGTAGCGCATTTTCTTCTACCAAGGCAATCCATTCGTCAAGAAAAGATTGATTATCTTGCAAAAACTTGATTTCTTCTTTCGCGGTTTCTTTTCGCTCGGGTGAAGCATTTTCTAGAGCTTCTTGAAAAGTTGTCAATCGGTTTTTGAAGTTAATGAACCCTACAATAGGTTCTTGGAAATCATTCACATCCAAATCATATGTATGCGCATGGAAATCGCTCAAGCACTCAGCTGCTGCTTCGGCTTGCTCAGCATTGAGGGCAGTCATAAAATTTTGACTTTCTTCAAAAAAAGGAATCATTCGCCAGCACTCATCATTGTGATAAGTCAGGTATTGACCTTCTTTATTTTTCAGAGGCTTGATAATGGGTTTGTCATAATTTTTTTTCTCTAGATGCTTTGCCACAGCGAGCATATTTTCGATGATGACTTCAGGCTCTGTAAAAATTGCAGTATTGATTTTTTGCAAGACATAATGACCTTTTTCATCGGTGATGAAAAAGGTATTATTAATATGTCCTGAAAAATTTTCTTCTACCTGATAATTTGAATCTCCTAAAAAAGAGCTTACAATTTCGTTCATTTTCGTTTCATTTTATTTCCAAAGCGGTGCAGGGTATTCTCCTTTTTCAGCTCTTTCTTTCAATTCATTTACAACGATTTCTCGGTCTTCTGGGTAAGTCATTCCAAACCAATCGGCATTGCTCTGTTCTACCCATACGGTCACATCGTCTTTTTGAATCAAACGATCGATGTGTTTAGGTAAATAAAATTCTTGTTTTTCTTTGTTTTCAATTCGCTTGAAGAACGCATCGAAATCTTCTTGTAATTTTTGAATAATCGATGGATGAAGCACCCAAAAATTCATCGAAACTTTAGATTCTGGCGCTAATTCAAAGTCTTCTCCCGTTTCTTCTGAAGTAAAATAAATCTTACCGTCTTCTTTTTTCTCAATTTTAGTAAGCTCATCTATTTTCACCAATTTCCCATCTTCTACTTTACACACACCACGAGAAACGCTTCCATTATCGCTCAGCGTATTATTGAGCACAAAGCTGATGAGTGCGTAATGAGACTCGTCTATTTTGTTATCTTTCACCAATTGATGAGCAATTTCAAAGGTATGCTTCCCGTAGTAGTCATCGGCATTCATCACAACAAACGGCTGATGCAAAACCTCTGAAGCGGCTAAAACGGCGTGCCCCGTACCCCAAGGTTTTAGTCTTTTGGGGACTAAATCTTGGAACTCTTCAGGCACAAAATCTTGCATTCGCTGTTCGCAAAAATCCACTTTGATTCCACGCTCTCTTAGTGGTTTTTGCAATAATTCTTTAGTCTCTTCTGTGATTTGGTCATTGATAATGAACACCACGTGGTTTGCCCCGCTTTCCAAAGCATCATAAAAGGCAAATTCCATCAAAGCTTCTCCATTAGGCCCTACGGTATCTACTTGTTTTTGACCGTTGTAGCGACTCCCTAACCCCCCAGCTAATACGACTACTGAATAGTTTTTATTCTCCATTTCTTTAGTTTAACTTTAATATTTCAATTAATTTCCTAAATATACAAAACTTCTTTCTCCCTTGCTAAAATATCTTTATGATTTTTTAAAGGCTTAGAAAATTATGTTTTTTTAGCGTTTATTACAATAAAAAACTTTAACTTTAGTACTTCTTTAGCACAAAATAATAAACTAACTAAAAAAGTATGGAAACAATACTTGAAACGAATGAATCTTTAAAGAAAAATCAACCTTATTTTAAAAAACCTGGAGATGATTTTGAGTACTCTCAGTTAGCAAGAGAGGAAAGAATTCCGGTTGAGATTTTCCAAACACCAGAAAAAGGCTCCATTGAAGCGGCCAAAGAAGTGGCTGAGCTAATTCGCGAAAAGCAAAAAAATAATGAGACGT
Source organism: Candidatus Ornithobacterium hominis (assembly GCF_951229915.1). Classification (GTDB taxonomy): domain Bacteria; phylum Bacteroidota; class Bacteroidia; order Flavobacteriales; family Weeksellaceae; genus Ornithobacterium; species Ornithobacterium hominis. The sequence goes on from NZ_OX579588.1 coordinate 2,008,246, forward strand.
GTGTGCTTGGCTTAGCAACTGGCAGCAGCCCAATACGCATGTACCGTGAGCTCATCCGTATGCACCGCGAGGAGGGCTTGAGTTTTCAGAACGTGGTTACGTTTAATCTTGATGAATATTATCCTATACCAAAAAACTCCGTGCATAGCTATAACTACTTTATGAAAGAAATGTTGTTTGACCACGTGGACATCAAACCCGAAAACATTCATATTCCTGACGGCGAAGTAGATAAGAGTAAATTGAAAGAATATTGCCAAAATTATGAAAAAACCATTGATGAAGCGGGCGGTTTAGATTTACAGATTTTAGGCATCGGACGTACTGGCCATATTGGTTTCAACGAGCCAGGTTCTCACATGAATTCTTACACTCGCGTGGTAACGTTAGATGATTTAACTATGCATGATGCTGCGGAAGATTTTGGTGGAATTCACAATGTACCCAAAGGTGCAATTACCATGGGAGTGGGCAGTATTTTTAAGGCTAAAAAAATTATTCTTCTTGCTTGGGGAGACAAAAAAGCAAGTATTGTACAAAAAGCGGTAGAAGGAAAAGTCTTGGATGAAATCCCCGCAAGCTTCCTGCAACGCCACGAGAATGTGAAGTTCATTTTAGATTTAGGAGCTGCTAGCGAATTAACTCGCATCAAATCCCCTTGGAAGGTGGGCAGCGTTGACTGGACGCCTTCATTAATTAAAAAAGCAGTCATTAATCTTTGCTCTACGGTGAATAAACCAATTCTGAAATTGACAGATAAAGATTACAACGATAATGGACTTGGTGAATTAGTGGTTCTCTACAAATCAGCTTATGATGTAAACATCAAAGTCTTCAACGAATTACAAAACACCATTACTGGCTGGCCTGGCGGAAAACCAAACGCTGACGATTCTAAACGCCCTGAACGAAAAGATCCTGCACAAAAAAGAGTAATCGTATTCAGTCCTCATCCCGATGATGATGTGATTTCTATGGGAGGAACGCTGAAACGACTTATCGACCAAAATCATGATGTACACGTGGCATATCAAGTTTCTGGAAACATCGCCGTAGCTAATCACGAAGTAATGCGCTACCTTTCTTTCTTCAAAAAATATTTTGAAGAATTATACCCCAAAGATTCTTTGGTGAGTGAGGAGTATAAAAAAATAAAAAACTATATTACCACTGGCGGAGATATTCACACTGAAAATATAAACCCTGAGATTTTGAAAGCTAAAGGCTTAATCAGGCAAGGAGAGGCGACTTCGGCATGTGATTATTTAGGTTTAGGTGCCGAAAAATTACATTTCTTAAACCTTCCATTCTACGAAACTGGAAAAATCAAGAAAAATAACCTTTCTCAGCAAGATGTAGACATCATCAAAGAATTATTGAGAGAAATCAAACCTCATCAAATTTATGCTGCTGGAGATTTGATGGACCCTCACGGGACTCACCGCGTTTGCCTAGAAGCTATTTTCATAGCTCTAGATCAAATCAAAAAAGACAGCGATGATTGGCTAAATGATTGCTGGGTGTGGATGTATCGTGGTGCTTGGCAAGAATGGCCAGTGAATGAAATAGAAATGGCTGTGCCGATGAGCCCCATGGAGGTGCAAACTAAACGAAATGCAATTTTACGGCATCAGTCTCAGATGGAATCAGCACCATTCAAAGGAGGAGATTCCCGACTCTTTTGGCAACGTGCCGAAGATAGAAATCATGAAACAGCAGAAATCTATAATCAATTAGGTTTAGCAGAGTATGAAGCGATTGAAGCTTTTGTACGCTACATTCCATAAAAAAGACTTTCGCTTTATAAAAGCTTTATAAAATGTGAATAAATGTTTGGGGGCTGGTGGCTCCCAAACTCGTTTAAATTATTTAAATTTCTTTACATTTGTTAAATAGGATTTAATTTAAATGTTGAATTGAAATATGAGTGAGAATAAAAAACAATATACAGCAGACAGTATACAATCGCTAGAGGGTATAGAACATGTCCGTTTGCGCCCCTCGATGTATATTGGTGACGTAGGAAAAAGAGGTTTGCACCATTTGGTCTATGAGGTGGTAGATAACTCTATAGACGAAGCCCTGGCTGGCTACTGTGAGGTAATTTCTGTCACCATTCATCCCAATAATAGCATCAGCGTTTCTGATGATGGGCGTGGTATCCCAGTTGATTTTCATAAAAAAGAAGGAAAATCTGCCCTAGAAGTTGTAATGACAAAAATAGGTGCTGGTGGTAAATTTGATAAAGATTCTTACAAAGTTTCTGGTGGGCTTCATGGCGTGGGGGTTTCTTGTGTGAATGCTCTTTCTGTAGAATTAACCGCCACAGTATACCGCAATGGGAAAATTTACCAACAAAAATACGCTAAAGGAAAAGCTCTGACTGAGGTGGAAGAAATTGGAGAATCTCCACTCACTGGTACAAAAGTAACTTTTTTGCCTGACGATACAATATTCAATGAAGTTCAGTACAGTTTTGAAACTTTAGCTAATCGCTTGAGAGAATTAGCTTTTCTCAACAGAGGTATTAAAATCACATTAACTGATGAACGTGAATTGGACGAAAACGAGAATCCTAAATCAATGGATTTTTACTCTGAAGGTGGCTTGAAAGAATTTGTTGAATTCATTGATGAAAACCGTGAGCCCTTGATGAAAAAGGTGATTTACATGGAAGGTGAGATTGATGACATTCCTGTAGAGGTAGCGATGCGTTACAATACTTCTTTCAACGAAAATCTACATTCGTATGTGAATAATATCAATACCCACGAGGGCGGCACACACTTGACGGGCTTTCGCCGTGCACTTACTCGAACGCTGAAAAAGTATGCTGATGATAATATGCCAGCCAAAGAAAAATCAAAAATCAATATTACGGGTGATGATTTTCGTGAAGGTTTGACGGCAGTCATTTCTGTGAAAGTGATGGAACCTCAATTTGAAGGGCAAACCAAGACAAAATTAGGAAACTCTGAAGTCTCTAGCGTGGTAGATAAAGTGGTGAGCGAAATGCTCAGCAATTATCTAGAAGAAAATCCTAATGAAGCGAAAATCATTGTAGATAAAGTCGTACTAGCAGCCAAGGCAAGGCAAGCTGCCAAAAAAGCACGTGAAATGGTACAACGCAAAAACCCGATGGGCGGAAGCGGATTGCCAGGGAAATTAGCCGATTGCTCTTCCAAAGACCCTGCGGAATCAGAAATTTTCTTAGTCGAGGGGGATTCAGCTGGTGGAACAGCCAAGCAAGGAAGAGACCGTCATTTTCAGGCTATTTTGCCACTGAGAGGTAAAATCCTCAACGTAGAAAAAGCCATGCAGCACAAAGTCTTCGAAAACGAAGAAATCAAAAATATTTTCACGGCACTGGGCGTTACTATTGGTACTGAAGAAGATGCCAAAGCTCTGAATACCGAAAAGTTACGTTACCATAAAATCGTAATCATGACCGATGCCGATGTGGATGGCAGCCATATTGCAACGCTCATTTTGACTTTCTTCTTCCGCTATATGAAAGAATTAATTGAAAACGGAAATATCTTTATCGCAACGCCTCCTCTCTATTTACTAAAAAAAGGAAAAAAAGAGGTTTATGCGTGGGGTGAAAAAGAACGGGAAAGAATTCAAAAAGAATTATCTGGTGACGAAACTGGGAAAGGCGTGGGCGTACAACGCTATAAAGGTCTTGGTGAGATGAACGCTGAGCAACTTTGGGATACAACAATGAACCCTGAAAATAGAAAACTCCGCCGCGTAGACATTGAAAATGCAAGCGAAGCTGACCGTGTGTTTTCGATGCTGATGGGGGATGACGTTCCGCCGCGTAGAGAATTTATCGAGAAAAATGCTATTTACGCCAATATCGATGTTTAAAAATTTTTAAAGGCTTGGAAAAATCTCTACAAAAAAAGGAAAGCATCTTCGGCTTTCCTTTTTGTTTAGATTCATTTTAGCATTAATTTTTCAAACATTTGTCTAAAAATTGTTCTTGCTCCCAAAGGGTATGCAAAATGCTTTCTTTGGCTACATAGCCGTGGGATTCTTTGGGTAAAAGTACCATTCTCACAGGTGCTCCCAAATTTTTTAAGGCTTGGAAATAACGCTCGGTTTGCAGTGTAAATGTTCCTGGGTTGTTATCTGCCGCACCGTGAATCAAAAGCATTGGTTTTTTCATCTTATCGGCGTTCATAAATGGCGACATAGTATTATAAATATTCGGGTTATCCCAATAATTTCTTTGCTCGCTTTGGAATCCAAAAGGTGTCAAAGTTCTGTTATATGCTCCACTCCGGGCTATTCCACAAGCAAAATCATCTCCGTGAGTCAATAAATTAGCCGTCATGAATGCTCCATAAGAATGCCCGCCCACTGCGACTTTATTTCTATCAATATAGCCTAATTTGTCCACCGCATCTATGGCTGCCCTTCCGTTAGCTAATAATTGCGGAATGAATGTATCGTTCGGCTCTTCGGTTCCTTCACCAATAATGGGGAATGCGGCGTCGTCTAAAACAGCATAACCTTTTGTTACCCAATAAATAAAAGAACCATAGTACGGGTATGTGAAATCATTGGGATTCTGTGTGCTCATTCCTGCCGTGCTTTTGTCTTTGTATTCTGTAGGATATGCCCAAACTAGCAGCGGAAGTTTTTCTTTTTTAGTATTTCTATCATAACCATCTGGTAAATAAAGCGTTCCCGTTAATTCTACACCATCATTTCTTTTATATTTAATCACTTCTTTATACACATTTCCTAAGCTTTTAAACGGATTTTCAAATTGTGTAACTGGTGTTGTTTTTCCTGATTTAATATTTTTTTTATACGAATTAGGATATTGTTTTGCGGACTGCTGCCTTACCAGAATTTCTCCTTTTTTAATATCTAAAATATCCAAAATATCTTCTTTAGCATTCTTTAAATTAGACGTATAAATTCTTTTTTTGGCTAAATTTTTCAAGTTCAATTCATCAATGAAAGGTTTTTTCCCATCTTTGGTGAATCCCTCGCCAATCAAATAAGCCTTATTGTTGTCTTCTACATCAATCACGTTTCTGCCGTATTCATTTCTGGTAAGATTGAACTTGCCTGGGGCATTATAAACGTCTTGGTAATTTCTATCCTCAATTACTTGTGCTTTCCCCGTTTTTAAATCAATCAAGAAGGATTTGTGATTTCTGGTGTCGTACCAGCGTTCGCTCACCAAGGCATAATCAGCGTCAGACCATTCAATCCCAGCATATCTCTGCTTTAACTTAAAAAATGATTTCGGAGCTTGAGAAAACGGAGCTTCCCAAGTGAAGATCTCATCTCTATATTCTGCTTCTTTCGCTTGGTCTCCGCCATCCAATGCTTCCACAAAAACCAAAGTCGCTGGTGCGTCGTCTCTCCAATCGAAATTTCTTTTCCCTGTTCTAGTAGAAGAGAAACCTTTTGGCATTATTTCCGTCAATGGGACTTCATTTACAGTTTTCACCAAATTCCCGTCCAAATCATACACATTGTAAATCATTGGAAATCTGCTCAAAGGGACAACATATGAGAAAGGTCTTGTAATAGTGACCAACATTAGGTATTTCCCGTCTGGGGAGAAACTAGTCGAGATGTAAAGATCGGCCTCCTTTAGTTTTGTTTTCTTCCCTTGGAGAGAAACTTTGTATAATTCTGATTTAGTGAGCGTTTCAAAATTAATTTCATCCTGTGGATTTTTCAATAAATCTTGGTACGTTCTAATTTGCGAAACTTCTCCCGTTGAATTAGAAATAATCGGCCCAGTTGGCAAATCTTTAGAATCATCTACCAATGCAGGTCTATTGCTGGGGATTTGCCTTATCAAGATATTTTGTGAATCTCTATACCAAGCATACGGCATCCCCAAGTTGGCATTCAAATTATCAGCGGTGATTTTTTTAGCCTCAGCCGTTGCCAAATCCACGACCCAAAGTTCTACACCGTTTTGTGTTGTATTGGTGAAGGCTAATTTAGTTTCATCGGGAGAAAAACTGGTGTACGCTATTTTAGCATTCTCTGGAAGTCCTTTCACTTGAATTTCCTTCTTTCCATTGATTTTTCTTAACTTCAAATTATTCACATAATTCATTGAGCTAGAGATGTTTGTTATTGGATTTATCCTCAAGCCTCCCAATCTCACCTCTTCTTGATTTAATTCGTCCAGCGTTTTATACGTGTTTCTGTAATAGAAAACTATGTTTTCTTTCTTGCTATCCATAGATACGCTTGGGGGTCTTTCAAAATCTGCTAATTTTAATATTTCTTCTGATGGTTTTTGATAAGAAATATTTTCCTGAGCGTTCACCAATTCCCCAAAAGTCAATAATGCCATTATAAGTCTTCGTTTCATAAAATTTGTTCAAAATATTGAATATCGCTAAAATACAATTAAAAAGGGAAAATCAATTTTAATCTTTACAAAAAAACGCTATGTGCAAAATATAAAAAATAAACTTTAGTAAAGAACTAAACATATTTACTGAAAATCAATAAATTACCTTTTATGAAAAAGCATTTAAAAGGTTAAAAATTGATAAAAATTGATAAAAATTGATAAAAATTGATAAAAATTGATAAAAATTGATAAAAATTGATAAATTTACTGAAAATATAACCTTAATTTATGATGAAAAAGTTTATTCTGTTACTATTCGGGGCAGGAACTTTGTCGCTCCAAGCACAAGTGGGAATTAATACGGAAACTCCCAAAGCTACATTAGATGTACAAGGAAATGTAATCGTAGGTGAAACATCGTACACCGAAAGCAAACATGGCCATTCCGTCGTAGTAAGAGATAACTCCACTGGCGAGCTAAAGGTAGTCGGGAATGCTGGGCAAAACAACTCTGCTCCCATCAATCTCATAACTTTCAAATTAAAAAATGTAGATGGTGATTGGGTGCGAAATTACTACACCGGTATTGACTCCAGTAAATTCACTGTAGTAGTGACTGAGGCTAGATTTTACATCAGAGAAGGAGAAGGAACTGTTGAGTTATCTACTGGAAACGGAAGTAACGCAGATTACAATCCAGAACATGTTTATGCGACCACTGAGCAAAGAAATAAGAAGAATCAATGGACGCTCCATGCTGATTTTGTAGGAGGAGGACCAAAAACCGGTAATGGAACTTGGGAGATTACCTGCTTGGTTATCAATAATTCTTTAGTAAAGGTATTGAAAAATGTAGAATATGACTTCAGGGGTGGTTATAATTTTGACGGAAGAACTCCACCCGGGTTATAAAAATTTAAAATGTGAAGATAAGCAAGCTGTTTCAAAATTTGAAGCGGCTTTGTTTTTTTTTCTTTCTCAAAAAATTTTTCAAGGCTTAAAAAATTTTTACTCCCCCAAGGATTTTCAATGCCATGAGCAAATGCTGAGTAGTCACATTTTTTTAGAAACCTAAACTCTAATTAATTTTTTCATGAATTAAAGACTGTATAAATTTTTTTCCCTAAAAAGATAACGCAAAAAGCAATTAACCCGCCAACCACGCCTAGCAATGCTTCAGACAAAATGCTTGGTATTTGCGACAAATGATGTTCTGTGAAATGATGAATCATTTCGATATTATGAGCGAAAATTCCACCAGCAACTAAAATCAAAGCGATTGTCCCCACAAAGCTTAAAATCTTGATAATGACAGGCAGTGCTTTTACCAAGGCGTTCCCAATCGTATTCCAAATTTCATTTCCGTTTGATTTTTTAATTAATTGGAAGCCAAAATCATCCATCCTTACAATCAAAGCTACAATGCCATACACACCCACCGTTGCAATGAGCGAAACGATGGCCACGGTAATGACTTGCACCGCTAGCGATTGCTCTAAAACGGTTCCTAAAGCGATAATCACAATTTCTACCGACAAGATAAAATCAGTAGAAATCGCCGAACGGATTTTACTTTTTTCTTCCTCTTCTGGATTTTCTGACAAAACTTTTTCAATCTCTAGATGCTCATCATTTCTACGGAAAAGCCAATGAAAAATCTTCTCTACACCCTCAAAAGCGAGGTATAATCCGCCCAAAACTAAAATCCATTTGATGACTTCTGGGAAGGAATAATTCAGCAAAAGAGCGATTGGGACTATGATGAGTTTGTTCAGAAGCGAGCCCTTGGTAATGCTCCACAATACGGGTAGCTCCCGAGATGATACGAATCCTGTGGCTTTATCGGCATTCACGGCCAAGTCATCGCCTAAAATGCCAGCCGTTTTTTTAGTAGCTACTTTGCTTGCAAGTGCAACGTCGTCCATCAGCATCGCAATGTCATCTAGAATAGCAAAAATACCTGATGCCATAATTGTAATTTTTCACATTCTATTTAAATATTCATCAACTAAAATCACCCGACCAAGTTCACGATTTTCCCAGGGACAATAATTACTTTTTTGGGAGTTCTTCCCTCTAAATATTTCTGAGTTCGCTCGTCTTCCATTACGGCTTTTTCTATTTCTTCTTTACTCAAATCCATCGGTAGTTCAAGCGTGAAACGCATTTTCCCGTTGAATGAAATCGGGTATTCTTTGCTGTCTTCTACCAAATATTTTTCTTCAAATTCAGGGAATTTTTCGGTGGAAATACTGCTTGAATGTCCTAATTTTTCCCAAATTTCTTCAGTAATATGCGGGGCAAACGGCGACAATAAAATCGTTAATGGTTCTAAAACCGAACGCTTATTGCATTTTATTTTTTGCAAATCATTTACCGCAATCATAAATGCAGAAATTGACGTATTAAATGAGAATTGAGTAATATCTTCAGTCACTTTTTTGATGAGCGTATGCAAAATTTTAAATTCCTCTTTGGTCGGTTCTTCTTCAGAAATTTTAAAATCATCATTCACAAAAAATAAATTCCAATATTTCTTCAAAAAACCAAAAACGCCGCTTAATCCATTGGTATTCCACGGCTTGGATTGCTCAATTGGTCCCAAAAACATTTCATACATTCGGAGTGTATCTGCACCGTATTCAGCACAAATATTATCAGGATTTACGACATTGAATTTAGATTTAGACATTTTTTCCACTTCTCTAGAAACGTAAAATTTACTGTCTTCACTTAAAATAAATTCAGAATTTTTAAAATCATCTCGCCAATTTTTGAATTTTTCTGTATCCAAAGCATCGTTTCCGTCTACCAGATTCACGTCTACATGAAGGGGAATGGTTTCGTACTGTGCCCTTAAATCATTAGAAACAAATTGATTAGAATCTTTTACCCGATGAGCAAAAGCCGAATTTCCCAAAATCATTCCTTGGTTTACTAATTTTTTAAAAGGTTCATCCACTTGCACGAAGCCTCTGTCTTTCAAAAATTTAGTCCAAAAACGAGCGTAGAGCAAATGTCCCGTAGCGTGTTCGCTTCCGCCAATGTATAAATCTACATTTTGCCAATAATCCAAAGCTGATTTATCGGCAAAATCTGTTGCGTTTTGGCTATCCATATAGCGGAAAAGATACCACGAACTGCCTGCCCAGCCTGGCATGGTATTCATTTCAATCGGGAAAACATTTTCTTCATCTATTTTACTGTTTTCCACCACTTTTTGCTGAGATTCGTCCCAAGCCCATTGTGTAGCTCTACCCAAGGGCGGTTCGCCAGTTTCTGTTGGCAAATATTCATTGATTTCGGGCAATTCCAATGGTAATTTTTCTGTGGGGATTGGGGTTGGAATTCCATTTTTGAAATACATGGGCACGGGTTCGCCCCAATATCTTTGTCGGCTAAACACGGCGTCACGCAATCTATAATTGATTTGTGCTTCGCCCAAGTTTTTCGCTTCTATGGCTTCAATGATTTTTTCGGTTGCTTGCGTATAATTCAATCCGTTTAAAAATTCTGAATTTTGAAGTTTAATTTCATCGCTTTTCTCAGTAAAAGCTTGTTCAGAAACATCAATGCCTTCAAAAATAGAAGGGATTTCTAAACCAAAATATTGAGCAAAAGCATAATCCCGCTCATCGCCAGCTGGAACTGCCATCACAGCACCTGTTCCGTAACCCGAAAGTACATAATCACTAATCCAAATCGGGATGGGATTTCCCGTGAATGGATGCTGTGCATATGCTCCTGTGAATGCTCCAGAGATGTGCTTCACATTTGCCATACGTTCTCTTTCTGAGCGTTTTGCGGTTTCGGTAATGTAGTTTTCAACCTCTTCTCTTTGAGCCTCTGTCGTGATTTCTGTAACTAGTTTATGCTCGGGTGCTAACGTCAAAAAAGAAACGCCAAAAATTGTATCAGGACGGGTGGTGAAGACAGATATGCTCCTATCCCCCGACCCCTTTCCAAAGGAAAGGGGAGTTTCTTGGGAGATTGTTTTTCTTTCAGAACCTTCTTTGAGCGTTTTTTTTATTTTTTCTAATACATTATCTAAATCACTCAGAACTTCATTATTAGTAAACCTTATAACTCTAAATTGTTTAGATTCAATAATTTTAGTTCTTGCTTCATCTTTTTTGATTTGTTCCTCTTCATTATGATACTCTCCATCAACTTCTATTACTAATCCCTTTGATAAACAAACAAAATCAGCAATGAAATCATCTATTAAATGTTGTCTTCTAAATTTAACACCTAATTTTTTGCCTTTCAATTCATCCCATAATACCATTTCAGCTTCTGTAGGATTTTTTCTGTTTACTTTGGCTTTATCAATTAAAAGATGAGCATTATTTCCTCCTGTTAAATATCCGTAGCTTTCAGACCCCTTTCCTTTGGAAAGGGTTGGGGATAGGATTTTAAATTCAACTTTTGCTCCTTTTGACTTTCCTATCCAGTTTTTTTGACTTTCTTTTAAGGCTTCAGACCAATCTAAAGCTTCTTCATTACAACTAATCCCGTTCAGCAAACGTTCCGCATAAGCCGTGATACGCATCATCCATTGTGTCATTTTTTTACGTTCCACAGGATACCCACCACGTTCAGAAACTCCGTTAATCACCTCATCATTTGCTAAAACTGTGCCCAATGCAGGGCACCAATTCACCTCGGCTTCAGCCAAATAAGTTAATCGGTAATTTAACAAAATATCTGATTTTTCTTTTGCTGAAAATTGCTTCCATTCTTCGGCTGAAAAGATGGTTTCTTGTGATGTTGAAGCATTCACATTTTGATTTCCTTCTTTTTTAAAAATTTCTACTAAATGCTGAATTGGCATGGCTTTATCGGCATCATTGTCATAGTAACTATCAAATAATTGCAGAAAAACCCATTGAGTCCAACGGTAATAACCTGGGTTTGAGGTTCTCACTTCTCTTTCCCAATCAAATGAAAATCCGATTTTATCTAATTGCTCGCGATACCTTATGATGTTTTCTTGTGTAGTAACGGCAGGGTGTTGCCCTGTTTGGATGGCGTATTGTTCTGCTGGAAGCCCAAACGAATCATAGCCCATAGGATGCAATACATTAAATCCCTGATGGCGTTTGTATCTGGCATAAATATCAGAGGCAATATAACCCAGTGGATGACCAACATGCAAACCTGCTCCTGATGGGTAAGGAAACATATCTAAGATGTAATATTTGGGCTTTTCTGACTGGTTTTCAGCTTTGAAGATTTGATTTTCTCGCCATTTTTTTTGCCATTTTGGTTCTATTTCATTGGGATTATAGTGCATATGAATTCCGTTTTTATGTATTGCGAATTTATTTAAATTTTTTAAGGCTTATAAAATTTTATAGCGAAGTTTCGTTTTTTTGATGATGATTTGGTTTTAATCCAAAGTCAATTTTTTTTATCACATATATTCCGCCAATTAGGCTGGTGAGTAAACTGATGACTGAAAACATCAAAGCTACTCCTGCCGAGACATCGGGGTTGAATTTAAAGTATTCTCCTGCATAATAAAAGATGCTTTCTCTAATGCCTAATCCAGCAAATGAAATGATGGATAAAACACTCGATATTAGAAAAATAACGATGTACAAATATAGTTCTTCTGTTTGCTCTAGTGAGATTAAAATGGATAAAACTGAGCCTATCTGAAAGGCTTGAACGGCAAATGAGTAAATCAAAGTGGGAAAAAATATTTTTTTAAACTTTGGGAAAATTTTCCCCAAAATCATTGGCCCGACTAGTAACCCGCCACTGCCTAGCAATAAAATTGAGTAGTAAAGCGAAGGCGAAATTTCTACGGGGAGCAAAATGATACTGAAACAAATTAATATCGCAATGGCACATAAACCTATGAATCTATCAAAAAATATGGCAGAGGTCAGCTCCTTGAGTGGGCGCTGAAAGTGATTTCTGAGTGCAATTACTTTGTACGCATCGCCCCCAACGCCGCCAGGAATGAAAAAGTTGTAAAACATTCCTAGTGCATAGAGTTGCGCATTAGTCAAAAACGGCAAATGAACGTCTACTTTCTTGAGGTAAAGCCGCATCCTCCATACTGAAATTACCTGAGATAAGACAAATGAAATCCAAGCGATAAATAGCCAAATCCATTCTGCTTGGCGTAATTCTTTTTTGAGTAAATTCCAGTTCATTTGAGAAAAAACCCAATATAAAAGTCCTATGCTGATGAGAATTTTTAAGGCTGTAAAAAATTTTTTACGCAATGATTTCTTGGCTGCCATTGTAAATTTTTCTGATTCTGTAAGGGCGCATATCTTGAGATTCGTAGTAAGTTTTCATCAACAAATCGACTACAATTCCCATCGTAATTAATTGAATGCCTGCCAATAGAAGCAATACCCCGACAATCAATAGCGGCCGTGTCCCGATGTCTTCGCCCAAACCAAACTTCACGATGGCTAAATAAAACATTGCTATGCCTCCCAAGCCTAAGCTAATCAAGCCAGCGTTGCCAAATAAATGAATGGGTCTTTGCAAATATTTACGCAAGAAAATTATTAAGATTAAATCATTTATTACCTTGAAGGTTCTACCTAAACCGTATTTGGATTGCCCGAATTGTCTCGAATGGTGCTTCACTGGTACTTGTGCAATACGAGCTCCGTTAAGGAAGGCTAATAGATTGATAAAGCGGTGCATTTCGCCGTAAAGGTTTAAATCTTTTGCTGTTTCTCGATTGAAGACCTTCAGTGCACAGCCGTTGTCTTTGATGTCCATTTTGGTAGCTTTACGCACAATGGAGTTAGCAATTTTAGACGGGATGGTCTTTAAAAAGCTATCTTGCCGCTTGACTCGAATTCCAGTCACCACATCATAATCGCCTTCTTCTATTTTTTGCAACATCATCGGGATATCGCTCGGGTCGTTTTGCAAGTCACCGTCAAGGGTAATAATGTAGTCGCCTCGTGCAAAATCAATTCCTGCAGCTAAGGCAAGTGATTGCCCATAATTTTTTTTAAGCTCAATCAGAATGATTTTTTTATTTTCTAAAGCCTTAATTTTTTCCGCCGTTGCATCTTGTGAGCCATCATCTACCAAAATCAACTCATACGGATATGCTGATAATGCTGCTTCAACTTCTTCTGAAAGTAATTCTACATTTTCCTCTTCATTATAAACAGGAATGACAATGGATAAAAGTGGATTTTCTATTACTTGCATGTGGAAAAATTCTTATTTTAGCCCGAAATTATTTGGCGAAGATACACAAAAATTATGTCCAAACCTTATCAATCGCATGCCTTACCGCTGATTTTATTTACAATTATAGCTTTTCTTTGCTTTGCCAATTTGGGTAGATACCCCATCAGTATTTTAGACGAAGCTAAAAATACAGAAGCCGCTAGAGAAATGCTGGTCAACCAAAGTTTAGTACCTACATTCAATCAGGAACTTAGAGTTGATAAACCTCCTTTGCATTATTTTTTCATGCAATTGGGCTATAGTATTTTTGGTGTAAATGCATTTGGTGCTCGCTTTTTCTCTGCTTTTTTGGGCTTACTTTTAGGCATTTTCATGTTTTATTTTACAAAAAAGCATGCGAGTAAGTCAACGGCAATCACCTCACTCGTCGTTTTATTTTCTTCTTTCTTTTGGCTAAATGAGTTTCATTTGGCCGTGCCAGACCCTTACCTTATCTTTTTTTTGAGTATTGGCTGGGCATCTTTTTACAATTTCTATAAAACAGGAAAAACCCGAGATTGGTGGCTTTTCTATGGGAGCATTGGGCTGGCAAGCTTAGCCAAAGGGCCTATTGCAATCCTGATGACGGGGCTTATAGCTCTTTTATTTTTTCTAAGCCTTAAAAAAAATTTTTGGAAAAACTTAACTCGATTTCAGCCCATTTGGGGTGGAATCATTGTTTTGCTTATCGCTTCACCTTGGTTTATCTACGTTCACCAAGCCACGGGAGGAGCCTTTACAGAAGGTTTTTTTATAAAGCATAATTTCCAGCGTTTTAGTAGTAAAATGGAGGGGCATGGCGGAACTTTTCTGTTAACGATTGTGTTCGTTTTTTTAGGCTTATTCCCCTTGGGTATGTTTATTCCTCAAGGAATCTTCCATGCCTATAAATACTACCGAAAAGATGACTTTATAACTTTTTGTGGAATTTTAAGCCTTACCATTATTTTATTTTTCTGCATCAGCAGCACTCGATTACCCAACTATACGCTGCCAGCGATGCCTTTTTTAGCTATTCTAGTTGCAGCGTTTTTTAAAGAGCAAATTTACTTGAAAAGCTATGCTCGTTGGAGTTTTTATCTCTCGACCTGTATTATCAGTTTAGTAACTTTAGCGATTCCAGCTGCCGTTATTTTTATTTTTCAAGATGAAAAAATTCCCTATCTCTCATTTATTCTGTTGTCGGTAGTAGCATTGGTTTCGATTTTTCTGAGTTGGGCTGCTTTGCATAAGCACCAATATCAGAAGTACATTTGGAGCATTAGCGGGGGGTGGGCCGTAATCTCTCTCATATTATTTTGGGGTGTTTTCACGCCGCTATGGCAAATGAGCCCAGTGTATAAAGCTAAAAAAATTATTCAGTCTCATCAGGTGGTTGGGGTTTATCAAAACTTTGACCCTGCTTTTACGATTCAAAATCAAAGAACTTTCCCTGTGTTTCAATCTTTAGAAGAAATCCATAATTTTACTGAGGTTTATCCGCAAGCTATTTTCATTACTCGAGATCGTAATATTTCGAGTGATAGCCTTGAGCGTTCGGGTTTTGAATTTTTAATGAACGAAAAGAGTTTATTTGAGAATTATTCAAGCCTTATTTTTAAAAAAATTTTTTAAGCCTTAAAAAATGTTAAAAAATATTCAGAATAAAAAAATCATCCTCGCTTCTCAGTCGCCAAGAAGAAGGGAGCTATTGGCGGGTTTAGATTTAGAATTTGAAGTCATGCCTTTACACGCCGAGGAGAGTTATGACCCTGAAGAACTGAAGCGCGAGCAAATAACGGAGTTTCTGTGTGAGGTCAAAGCTCAGGCTTTTCAGCAATGGGAAGATGATATTTTGCTCATCACCGCAGATACGATTGTGTGGATGGAAGAGCGTGCGGTAGAAAAACCAAAGAGTAGGGGAGAGGCAATAGAAATGCTTGAGCTTTTATCGGGTAAAAATCATGAAGTCATCAGCTCAGCTGCCATTTATTCTCCAAGCAAGAAGATTATCGTCACAGATGTGGCAAAAGTCCGTTTTGGTGACTTAAGCACAGAAGAAATTACTTATTATGTTGATAAGTATCAACCCTACGACAAAGCTGGTGGCTATGGCGTACAAGAGTGGATTGGCTATGTGGGCGTAGAAGAAATTGTGGGCTCATACTACACCGTTATGGGATTTCCTGTCTACCCATTTTTTAAGGCTTTAAAAAATTTTTGAAACACCAAGAGTTTGTTTTCCAAGTATTTATTGATTTTTTGAAAGTTCTTCTAGAACGGGTTTTATGGTACTTTCAGGAATTTCTTGAATACGGATATACATCAGCCCATCTACGGCATCATTGAATTTAGGATCAACATTGAATGCAATGACACGTGCGTTTTGTTTAATGTATTTTTTTATCAAAACAGGAAGCCTTAGCCCACCGGGTTCTAGCTCTTCTATTAGCTTATCAAACTTGTTTAAATCAGCTTTCGCTTCATCAAAGATAAATTCTTTATCCTTCCCTTTCAGTTTTGGTTTGAATGCTTTTTTGGGTCGCACGTACTGCGCTACATACGGATCGTAGAAATGTGATCGCATGAATTCAATCATCAACGCTTTAGAGAATTCAGAAAACTGATTGCTAATGCTCACGCCTCCAAGAATGTATTTGTACTCTGGGTGGCGTAATGCTACGTGTATGATGCCCCGCCAAAGTAGAAAAAGTGGGAAGGGTTTCTGCTGGTATTCAGGTGTTACAAATGCACGCCCCATTTCAATGCTTTTAGCAAAAAAGGGCTGAAGCTCGGGTTCAAAGTTAAAGAGCTCGTTCACATAAAAACCCTTCATCCCGTAGCGGTCATAGATTTTTTTCCCCAAGCCCATGCGGTAGGCTCCAGCAATTTTTTGGGCTTCATTGTCCCATAAAAGCAGATGATGGTAATGCTTATCATAGCGATCTAGGTCACTATTATTATTCGTTCCTTCGCCCACTTGCCGAAAGGTGTACTCTCTCAAGCGGCCAATTTCTCTCATGATGTGTGGCGCATCATTGTACATGAAAAAGAAACAATCGTAGCGATTGTTGGAAAACAATAATGCATTTTTTTCTTTTAACTGGCTGATTTCTCGTACAATTTTAGATTCCTCTGTTTCTGATAAAATCGTTTTGGGGAAAGCTCTCTTTTTAGGGATTGATTTTTTGATTTTTTGTGGTAATGTAGATTCATCAAAACTTTCTGACAACAGGTAAGTTTTTTTACGCAAAAATTGCCCTAATTCCTCTGGCGAATTAAATTCCTCTTGCTGCTTTAGCGTTACGGGTTTTCCTATTCTAATTTTCACAGGTTTCAGGCGTGTGCGCAGCGTTTCCCTAGCTAGCATAGCCGTTTGCACATCTGGGTGAATTTTAGCTAATTGGTAAAATAATTCTGAATTTCTTGTTTTAAAGTACAACGGAATGACTGGCACGCCTGCTCTCTGAATTAGCTTCAACACTGGTAATTGCCAAGCTTTATCTTCTATTGTTTTGGTAGAAGTTCGAGCAGAAACTTCCCCCGCTGGGAAAACGCCTAGAGCGCCTCCGTTTTTCAAATGCTTGAATGCGGAGAGCATTCCCGTTGTGCTGTTCTTGACTTCGGGTCGCGTCTCAAAGGGGTTCACTGCAAAAACACGTTTTTCTAAAGGCTTAATTTTTTGGAGTAGAAAATTGCCTATAATTTTAAAATCTGGGCGAATCTCACTGATGATTTTCAACAATAATAATCCGTCAATCCCTCCCAAAGGATGGTTGGCTACAATGACAAAGGGTCCTTTCTTGGGAATCCGCTCTAAATCTTGTGATGAAATTTCAAAATGAATTCCTATATCATCCAACACCGCTGACTCAAAGGCGGGGCTCTCTAGCTCTTTGTTTCTTAAATAAACTTTATTGAGCGTATGTAAATGCAAAAGACGATGCAATGTCCATGCAAAAGGTTGGCCTAGCAAACCCCATTTATGTAATACTGTGTTTTCAGCAATATCTTTTACGTTAACTAAACTCATGCTTCTTTTTTTATAACCAACTGTAGTGTCTGTTTACCCGCTTGTTTTATAATGGCGCTTTCATACTTAGGTATAATTTTTTCACTTTTTGAATCGGCATTACGAATGGTGTATAATTCACAAAATTCTTCTTTTTGCACATGAAATTTTTGGCTCAGCAATTCCACGGCCGACTCTAAGTTACTGTATTTATCTTCCAAACACAAATACAAATTTATGGCAGAAATTTGTATTAAATTGACTTTTAGTTTAAAATCCGTTAGTAATTTATAGACATCGCTAATGACTTTCTCATCTATAAATTCAAAATTCTTGCTTGAGATCGTCAAGACTATCTGTTGTGGTTTTACAATATAGCAAGGAATTTGAGGCTTTATCTGCTCTGAAAAATCATCAATCCTTGTTCCTTCATTTTCTGGGTGCATAAAACTTTTGACTAGCAATGGGATTTTCTTGTGCTGTAGCGGTTGTAGTGTTTTGGGATGAATTACCGTTGCACCATAATAAGCCAGTTCTATCGCTTCCTCAAAAGAAATTTGATTTAAAATTTGTGTCTTTGCAAAGTGGCGAGGGTCGGCATTCAAAACCCCTGGGACATCCTTCCATATCGTTAAACTTTCTGCATCTAAACAGTAAGAAATAATGGCTCCTGTGAAATCCGAGCCTTCCCTCCCCAACGTTGTGGTGAAATTATTGTCATCAGAACCGATGAATCCTTGGATGATGTAAATTTTATCCTTGGGTAAATGCTGAAGCCTTTCGCAAGTTGTCTCGTAGTCCACTTTACCTTCGCGGTAATCGCTGTTGGTTTTGATGTACTCACGTGCATCGAGCCAAGTGCAATTCACTCCTGAATGATTTAAATATGCCGCTATGATTTTGGTAGAGAGCAACTCTCCCAAGGCTATAACTTGATCATAAATAAAATCATATTTAGGAGATTTATTAAGGCTTAAAAAAGTTTTGACTTCCGCTACATGATTTATAATGTCTTGAAAAACAGAATTAATCTCTGGTATAAGCTCTTTCACTACATTGATGTGTTGCTCTTCTATCTCATTGAGCATAGCTAAATAATTTTGATTTTCTTGGTAGGCTTTTACCACTTCCTCTAGCGCATTGGTGATTTTTCCCATGGCTGAAACGACCACAAAACCTTTCTCAAATTTCTGCTGAATCAAAATATTTTTTACATTACCAATGCTTTCTTTATTTTTGACTGAAGCTCCTCCAAATTTAAAAATCCTCATGATTCAATTTTATCCGAATCAACGAATTTAAGTAATTTTTCTTATTTAAACCATCCACTATACTTTACGTAATTCTCGGCAATTCTTTTAATTTCCCCTTCTTTTAATTCTTTAGATACCATTTTTACCTTTTTGGCTGGCACTCCTGCCCACAGCTCATTCTCATTCACCACTGTATTTTGTGTTAGCACTGCCCCCGCAGCAATGATGGCGCCACTCTTAATACAACACCCGTCCATCACAATTGCACCCATGCCCACCAGCACGTTATCTTCAATCCTGCATCCGTGGACAATCGCATTGTGCCCGATGGAAACATTATCGCCTATTTCTGTCGCATGTTTCTGATACGTGCAATGTATCGTTACATTATCTTGCACATTGACTCTGTTGCCCAGTTTAATCTTATTCACATCCCCGCGGAGCACTGCCCCGTACCAAAAACTACACTCATTACCCGCCTCTACATTCCCGATGATAACTGCTGTTTCGGCTAAAAAACAATCCTTGCCCAGCTGAGGTGTAACGTGATTTAGACTTTTAATTATGCCCATTAATTTATTTTTTTGCAATTTACACGTAAATTCGCAAACGAATCAAAAGAGAATGATGAGAGTATATATAGAACAAACAAATCAAAAGAGTATTTTAAAATTCGTCTGCGAGGAAATCATTACTGCTGGCAGCTACGAATTGGGTAAAAATGACGTAACTCAAATATCACCATTGGCACAGCAATTATTAAGTTTCCCTTTTGTGGAGAGAGTCTTCATCACTGCTAATTTTGTCGCTGTGCAAAAAAATGAACTGGTAGAGTGGGAGGACGTAGCACAAGAAGTAAAAGAAATCGTGAATGAACATTTCGAAGCGGGAAGCATCGTAAAAGAACCTCAAAAAAAGGAACCCTATACGCTCTATGCCGAAATGACGCCCAACCCCAAAGTCATGCGCTTTGTCTGCAACCAATTGCTTACTTCGCAAATCATCGAAGTCAAATCTAAAGAACTTGCCGAGGAGGTCCCTTTGGCTCGTGCTTTGATGAACAATTTTGATTTCATTTCAGAAGTTTTCATTTCAGAAAATTATATTTCAGTAACGGCCAGCGAAAAAATTCAGTGGCAAGATTTTGCTTTAGAAATCAGGCAATACCTATTGACTTATCTACAGCAAGGAAACCCCATCGCCCAAGAAGGCTATGAGCAGCCCGCTAACGAATATGAGGCGAAATTGAAAAACAAGGAATACACCTCTACCGAGAAACAGATTCAACAAATTCTAGACGAATACATAAAGCCTGCCGTTGCTAGCGATGGTGGCAACATCGCCCTTCTAGAATTTAATGAAGAGAGCAAAACGGCAATTATGCTTTTGCAGGGAGCTTGTAGCGGCTGCCCCAGCAGTACCGTTACGCTAAAAAACGGCATTGAAACAATGCTGAAAGAAATGCTGCCCAACGTGGTAGAAAAAGTAGAAGCCGTGAATGGATAGCAATTTAATTAAAAAGGCTTGCTTACAAATTTTTAAAGGCTTAGAAAATTTTTCTCTAAGCCTTTAATTTTAACTGATTGTTTTCTGATTTTAAATAAACGTTTAATTCTTTGGACTCTTAATACAACGCACGCTGAACCCGAGACCTCGGTTGTTGCCGCGCGCACCGCTGTTGCGACTGTTGAAGTACATGTTGTAAGCGTTGTTGTAAGCGTTGTTGTCACTGCCGCTATCAGTGCTACTCCAGTAGATCCCGCTAGATTCCCTGAGGGGCAGTGAACCATCAACGTTACGGTAGCCAGCAGCTGCAAGGTTTGGCAACTGATTTTGACTCCACATTTGATTATTACTTCCTACAGCACCGAGTAATTGATTCCACTCCTCCACAGTCGGAACATGGTAACCTAACGGGCAAGGGTTATTATCTTTTCCTGCTCTCCACAACTTTAAATCTGGTCCTTTAGCTCCTTCACCTTTCTCTACCCAGTTATTGCCTCCAGTAATAAACTTCCCTGCTGCTTTGCCTGTCTTTGTCCAAGTATCGGCTTTTTGTGGGGTAGTTCCTGAATTCCAAAACTCATGCCCATCACTCGCTCTCTGCCATTGGTAATATGAACCGTAGGTTTTAGCCTCCTTATGGGCAGCTGTGCCAAACAACTGCTGATTTGGCTTAAAGTTTGTTTCTTTGGCATATTCTGCTCCTAAGTTGTAATTGAGCCACGTTCTATTATAATCATTTGCTCCTGTAACGGTAACGGGCAAGTAAACAAACTGGTGGCGTAATTCTCCGTTGGTTCTTTCTCCAAACTTCTTGTCTGGGATTACGCCTATCCCTTTGATGATAACTTTTGATTTGCTCCCGTTAATATCAATATCATAAGTTGCAATGACGTAAATATCCCCTGGCTCCAGCTGCCTAACTTGGTAACTCTCATCTCCTTTTACCTTTAGCGTCGCAGTCAATTCTCCTGTTTGCGAAAATTTACCCTCAGGAATACTAAGTATAATTTTGTTAGTATCTCTTTCTTGCCCTTCGGCGGTGGTTTTCTCAATGTTTACAGCATCATAACTTCCTTTTCCACCAGTGTAAGGTATTCTGATGCTAACTTGGTTGTCCCCATTATCTATATAGCCCTTCTTAATATTGTTATAGGTAAACGAGAGGACATAATACTCTTGGTCTTGCAGGTCTGCTATTCCTTTGCCTACCGTTAACACCTGCTCTGCACTTAATCCTAATTTGCTGAATCTAGCCGTAAGCTTACCTGCCTTCGGCGTCCCGCTAAGCTTATACGTCAAGGTTTGGCTTGCGCCTCCATCTAGGCTAATCTTGCGGTTGGCTGTGCCATCTACTGTTATTCTTATCCCTTCATTTTCTACCGTAACAGCATCAGAGAAGTCAACAGTAATGGGAGAGAATCCATTGTTGGTAATGGTGAAACTTACGCTGGCGCCTGATAATTCCACACCTCCTATAAATTGCCCGCTGGAACTCTCTGGCGATACAGCTACGCCTTGGGATGCTTCACTACCTACATTGAGGATGCATTCCCATTGGTGGACTTTGTTTTTTATCCCAAGGTATATCTCAAGGCACTTCTTATTGGTATTATAAATTATCATTCCTTCTCTCACACCTTCAAACTGTGAGCGCTGCTCTGTGCTAACATTCGGGAAGTGAACGCCCTGCGGAGTTGCAGGGCCCCATTTTGTACCCTCAGCACCCTTTATATAAGCTACATCAAAGCTGCCATCTGGCTGGTTTGTATTAACACCCACCTGAGCCATAGCTAAAGCTCCTGGCAATACAACGAAAGAAAATAATAATTTCTTCATTTGTTTTAATTTTTTTGGTTAATATTTTATTGATTTATTCTTTTCTTAATTAAATTTTTACTGTTTTTTTTGCTTCTTCATTTAGAAAGAGCCCCAACCCTTGAGGCTCTTCTTTTTGAAGAAACTTTTCACTTCATGCCAACAAAGATAAAAAAACCGCACAATATTTTTTTGCACGGCTTTGCGGTTCGCTCCCGCGGGGAAGCAATAAATTATTATAAGTTATTGATAATGAGTTGTTTAGCTCATTACTTGTGTGTGTGTGTGTGTGTGTGTGTTTACACTTTATTTCGAAACTCACAAATTTCATTTGTTAAAATTTCATTATTTTTTATTAAAATTTTTCGTTGAGATTTTTCACTTTTCTCAACCTGCACTCAAATGTATTTCACGTTTTTGAATTACGCAAATTTGTTTTTTTTTGAGGCAGGGGAGGTGAGAAAGAATTTTTTAAGGCTTTAGAAATTTTTCGATTTTTCTTTAGCATTCTTTATCGTCTTTACTTTCTTCACCTATTTTTTGAAGGCTTTATGGGTTAAGATAATAAATTTTAATGTGCTTCAAACCAATTTTCACCAACTCCCGCTTCTACGACTAGCGGTACGTTAAACTTCACAGCATTTTCCATCGTATTCTTTATAATGGGTTGTACGGCTTCCAATTCTGTTTTTGGCACTTCAAATACCAATTCATCGTGTACCTGCAAGAGCATTTTGGTTTTAAATTCTTGGTTTAAAATCTTGTGTAATTTCACCATCGCAACTTTGATGATGTCTGCTGCGCTTCCCTGTATTGGGGCGTTTACGGCGTTTCGTTCTGCGTGGCTTCTTACCACATGATTTCGGGAATTGATCTCGCGCAAATATCTTCTTCTTCCCAATATGGTTTCTACAAAACCTTGTTTTCTTGCTAAAGCTACTTGCTCATCCATATACTTTTTTAGCATCGGGTAAGATTCAAAATAAGCATCAATCATATCCTTAGACTCGGCTCGGCTGAGTTTGGTTTGCTCACTTAACCCAAACGCCGAAACGCCGTAAATGATGCCAAAATTCACGGTTTTGGCATTACTCCGTTGCGTGCGGGTAACTTCATTGATTGGGATACTATAAATTTTTGCGGCTGTTGCTGTATGAATGTCTTCGTGGTTGAGAAAAGAATTTATCATCGCTTCATCGCCGCTCAGACCAGCGATCAGGCGGAGCTCTATCTGAGAATAATCAGCTGCTAGCAACAAATGCTCATCATCTTTTGCTACAAAGGCTTTTCTTACTTCTTGCCCGCGCTCGGTACGGATGGGGATATTTTGCAAATTGGGATTATTTGATGCCAATCGCCCAGTAGCTGCTACCGTCTGTGCAAAAACGGTGTGTACTCTACCCGTTTTGGGATTGATTTCCTTGGGCAAAGCTTCTACGTAGGTTGATTTTAACTTTTGTAATTGACGATAAATTAAGACGTGTTCCACCATCGGGTGTTTGTCTTGAATTTTAAGCAAAATATCTTCTGAGGTCGAGTATTGCCCTGTGCGCGTTTTCTTCGGATTTTTAATTACCTTCAGCTCATCGAAGAGGATTTCTCCCAGTTGCTTGGGGGAATTGATATTAAATTCATGCCCAGCGTCTGAGAAGATTTGCTTTTCTAACTTGGCTAAATCTGTTTCTAGTTCTTGGCTTAAATTCTCTAAGACATTGGTATCCAGTGAGATTCCTTCTTGTTCCATTCCTGCTAAGACATGCACTAAGGGGAATTCCACTTCTTGCAATAATGCTTCTCCTTTCTTTACTTCATTTAACTTGTGGCTAAATATTTCTTTCAGTTGCAGAGTCACGTCCGTGTCTTCTACTGCATATTCAGTTTGGGTATCTAAATCAACTTCTTTAAAGCTTTTTTGGTTTTTCCCCTTTTTCCCGATGAGTGCCTCAATTTTCACTGTTTTGTAGTTCAAATAAGTTTCTGCCAAAACATCCAAGTTATGTCGCATATCAGGATTTATCACATAATGCGCTACCATCGTATCAAAAATTGGTGCTGAAATCTGAAGCCCGTACTGGCTCAGCACTTTCATATCGTACTTTAAATTTTGTCCTATTTTCAGAATAGAAGGATTTTCTAAAATTGGTTTAAATTTCTGAGCTAAGGCTTTCGCTTGCTCAAAATCTTCTGGGAACTTAACGTAATAGCCTTTCCCGCCTTCATAAGAAAATGCGATGCCCACTAGTTCTGCTTCCAATGCCTTGATGGCTGTCGTCTCACAATCTACACAGATTTGCTTTTGCTTCTCTAAATTCTGAATCAGTAATTTTATAGGTAAATCACTATCTACCAGCTGATAGTGGTGTTTGGTTGTGGAAATATCTGTAAAAATTTTATCCTTCACAGCTTCTTCCCCCTCATCATCAAATATTGAGATTTGTGCATGCAAAGATTCCGAAGCTGTTTTGTCTTCTACATCATAGGTTTTGTAAATGTTTTCTAGCAATCGTCTAAATTCCAGTTCTGCAAAAATTTCTTTAACCTTATCAAAATCAGGTACATCAACAGTATATTTTTCTTCGATAAAGTCTACTGGAGCATCTGTAATAATTTTTGCTAATTTTTTTGAGAGAAAAGCCAGTTCTCTATTTTCCATTACATTTTGTTTCAGCTTTCCTCTCAACTTCGCAATATTCTCATACAATCCCTCGAGAGAGCCGTATTCTTTTATAAATTTTTGAGCTGTTTTTGCCCCCACGCCTGGAATTCCCGGGATGTTATCCACGCTATCGCCCATCATTCCTAGGTAATCAACAACTTGTTCAGGACGGTCTACACCAAATTTTTTCTTCACCTCTTCAATCCCCCAAACTTCAACGCCACCGCCCCGAGAGGCAGGTTTATACATTTTCACTTTATCTGTCACCAGCTGAGCGTAATCCTTATCTGGCGTCATCATATAAGTTATGTAGCCTTGTTTTTCAGCCTTCCGGCTCAGCGTTCCAATCACATCATCAGCCTCATAGCCAGCAGCAAACAGCACAGGAATGTGCATAGCGTTTAAAATCTCTTGAATGTAAGGCACCGCAGTACAGATTCCTTCTGGCGTTTCATTTCGGTTCGCTTTATATTCTGGGAAATAGTCGTGCCGCAGAGTTTGAATTTCCCCGACATCAAAGACTACGGCTAAATGTGTTGGCTTTTCTCGTCTGAGCAAATCAAGCAACGAGTTCATAAACCCCATGATGGCCGATGTGTCTTGCCCTTTTGAGTTGATTATTGGATTTTTGATAAAGGCATAATATCCTCTGAAAATCAAGGCATAAGCATCAAGCAAAAAAAGTCTTTTATCTTTATCGGGTGTCAGCATAATTTCTTTTTTTGGCGCTAAAGATATTGAAAAACTTAGAGCCTGTTTAGGTTTTATCTTTAAATTTTTTTAAGGCTTAAAAAATTTTTTGAATAAAGTTAAGCTTATAAAATTAACCTGTAGTGCATTATAAAAAAAGTTACTCTGAAGATTAAAAACTAATTCATTAAGCTGAATCCCAAACAAATACAATGGATTAGCAACCTTGAAGCAAGTCACAAATTAATTTTGAAAGAATTTCGCTCAATTTCAGAAAATGACAAATTCTATTTTAAAAAATAAATCTAATGTTAAAATTAATTCGACCTTAAATGCACAACGGCTATATGATATATATTTTGTATATTCGAAAAAAAATTAAATCAAGAGAAAGCTAATATAAATTCAATTGCTTCGACTAAATTGAATGTGATTTCTCCAACAGAAAAAAATTTAATAAACCTTAAAAATATAAAAAATATGAAGACATCAAGTTTAATTCAAAACATTGAATACAATGCAGAAAAACCAAAAGTAGAACTTTTGTTGGATACAGAATTTACTAAAGAAATCAGAATTTTACTGAAAGCTGGGCAGGTAATGAAAGAGCACCAAACGCCATATCCTATTGTAGTTGAGTTATTTGAAGGTAAAATTGATTTCGGGGTAGAAGATGAAATTCATCACTTGACCAAAGGTGATATTTTAACTTTATCGGGCAAAGTTCCGCATGATTTAAAGGCTTTGGAAGACAGCATTATACGCCTTACTTTGTCTAAAGGAGATAAAATTGAACGTGTAAAAGAGGTTTCTGAAAAGTGAAATGAACCCAAAACCTATTAAAAGAAAAACAGAACTGCAGGGCGTGAGCAGAGACCATCATCACGCTCTTCTACTGGTTTGGAAAATAAACAAAGGAATTTCTAATAAGATTGAACCGGAGCGAATCATCAATTACATCGGCTGGTTTAGGAAAGAACATTTAGAGCCTCATTTTACTGTAGAAGAGGAATTTATGTTCCCCGTTTTGGGCAATGAACATCCTAAGGTTCAACAAGCTTTGCATGAGCATATTCAGCTTTTGAGCCAAGCTAAAAATGCTGAAAATTATAAGGATTTAGAGAATTTTGCTAAACTTTTAAAAAATCACATTCGTTTTGAAGAAAGAGATTTATTTCAATTAATTCAAGAAAAAGCTACCCAAGAAGAATTAGATTTGATTGAAAAAAAACATCAAGATGAAAAATTTTGTGAGAGAACAGAAGATGAATTCTGGAAATAAAAAATGGATATATCGTTTTCTGTTTCTAGCTTTTTTATCCTTTTTTTTAGCAGGAATTTTAGGCGTCACTATGCGTTTTTATCCGTTCATTTCGGTCTCAATTCCTTTTGAAAATTTATTGCATTCACACTCGCATACCGCTCTTTTGGGCTGGGCATTTTTAGGCTGTACAACAGGTATTCTACATTGTTTTCCCATTGCAAAAAAAGCCTTGAAAAATTATTATTACCTTTTTTTTATATCTATTCTTGGTATGTTTTTTTCTTTTTTATACCAAGGGTATGGGCTTATAAGCATTTTATTTTCAACACTATATATTTTTTTAGTTTATCACTTGTTTTGGAATCTGTATAGGAAAATTCATACAACTGGAACAGCTGATATATTGTTAAAAAGAAGCATTATTTGGTTTTATATCTCTACGCTTGGTATTTGGATTTTGGGGCCATCATCGGTCATTTTAGGCAAAGAACATTGGCTATACCATACCAGCATCCGATTTTTTTTACATTATCAAATCAATGGCTGGTTATTTTACGCCATTTTGGGTTTAATACTTAAAAACAGACAGATAACATTCAATAATTTATGGATAATAAGACTGCTAGACGCATCTTTGATTCTCACAACTTTTCTTCCGCTATATTGGGTTGATAAAAATTTAATTTTTTACATCTTAAATGCCCTAGGTATCTTGGCTCAATTTGCATCTATATGTCTTTTAATCAATATATTATATAAATCAAAAATTATCATTCCGAAGAATATAATCACCATATGGTTAATTTTTATAGTAATCAAAGCCATGAGCCAACTACCGACCTTGTTACCCAGCTTTGCAGAAGAATTAAAATTGAACAGAAGTTTAATTCTCACTTATCTTCATTGGGTCTTGCTCGGAATAGTTTCTTTTGGTTTAATTTTAAATTATTTAGACACAAAAATCATTCGTAACACGCCATTGTTTAAATTCTCATTCTATACACTTTTAGTAGGATTTTTAGCAACAGAAGCCATTCTATTTTGTTTAGGAAACCACATTTATTTACGCCACAATACCGTTTTAATGGCAATTTTCTCTATCTTTTTACTGATTGGAATCACAGGATTTTTATGGAAAATTTACCGTAGAAACATCATTTAACGCGCTGCATACCCATAAAACATTATTACATGATGTGCTTTTAAGTCATTAATATTTCTATCAAAATCTGAAAAAATATATAGAGATTCTTGAATTGATTGTGAATCAACAAGATTTTAACTCTTTTATTTCAATCGGGTAAACCTAATCACTTCTTTAGATTTATTTTAAAAATTACAATTTAATTTAATCTTATGAATTACATTTGGGCAGCATGCAGTATGCTAAATTTTCAGTGTTTTGAGTCAGTTTTTCATGATGCATTAGGGGGGGAGATTAATAAAATTTCGTTTATAATAGTTAATTTGAAAATTTTAAATAAATTAGAGCCGAATTATAGTTTATGTTACAATTTTTCTCAGAAACAAGATTTAAATTACAAGAACAAGAAATTTACCAAGATTGGCTTTTTGCTTGTGCCGATAAATTTAACAGGGAAATTTCTGATTTAAATTACATATTTTGTAGTGATAATTATCTGTTGAAAATTAATCAACAGCATTTAAATCATAATTACTATACAGACATTATTTCTTTTGATTATTCAGATGAGCATTCAGTTTCTGGTGATATTTTCATTAGCATTGACCGCGTAGCAGACAATGCTTTTGAGTATAATGAATTTTTTGATGTTGAATTGGCTCGTGTGATGGTACATGGGCTTTTGCATTTGGTAGGATTTAAAGACAAGACCGAAGAAGAAGCCAACGAAATGCGACTGATGGAAAATGAATGCTTGGCATTGCTTTATGCGTTTAACTAA